>DLZA01000062.1:4029-5190 GCA_003447515.1 Paracoccaceae bacterium | reverse complement strand
ATGCAAAAGGGCCACAGATTTCTCTGCGGCCCTTTTGCATACTGTTAAGCAGTTTTACCCAAAGACATCGGTTAGAGCCTTGTCCATTGCACCAGTTATTTGATCAATGTCGTCTTTAGTTGAAATTAACGCTGGTGATAAGCAAAGCGTATTATTCAAGCCTGGTAGGGAGCGGTTTGTCATGCCGATAATTACACCTTGAGCCATGCAATTGGCCACCACAGCCGCTACCATTTTCTCTTCTGCTGCTTCTTTGGTATTTCGGTCTTTGACCAGTTCAGCGCCAAGGAACAAGCCTTTCCCGCGAACTTCGCCGATGACTGAGTGTTTATCCATGAGCTCGCCTAGTTTGCCGAGGCAGTATTCGCCCACGTCAATTGTGTTTTGCAGAAGACCTTCTTCTTCAATGATCTTCATGTTCTCTATGGCCGCTGCAGGACCTGCCGCACATCCACCAAATGTTGACACGTCGCGGAAGTAGGACATTGGGTCTTCCGCATTATCTTTGAATTGCTCAAACACAGCCTCAGTTGTGACACAACAAGAGATCGCAGCATATCCAGACGCGACGCCTTTAGCCATAGTTACAAAGTCTGGCTGTATACCGTAGTGTTGGTAGCCGAACCAGGTTCCTGTTCTGCCAACGCCACAAACTACTTCATCTATGTGTAGCAAAATTTCGTATTTTTTACATAGATCTTGGATGCCATCCCAATATCCTTCTGGCGGGACGATTACACCACCTCCTGCTGTAATCGGCTCGAGGCAGATGGCACCGATTGTTTCTGGACCTTCGCGCAGGATCACCTTTTCCGTCGCTTTTACGCAAGCTTCACCGTATTGTTCTGCTGTAACCCCATGCTGGTTGCGATATTCTAGACAGTGTGGAACTTGAACAAACCCAGGTGTAAATGGACCGTATTGTGCGTTACGTTCAGGTTGTCCACCCGCTGAAAGCGTGGCGATGGTTGTTCCATGGTAGTCACGCTCGCGGAAGAGGATTTTATTTTTTTTGCCACCATGCTTAGCATAAGATAGCTGCCGTACCATTTTGAAGGCTTTTTCATTGGCTTCAGAACCTGAGTTTGCATAGTAGACGCGGCTCATGCCAGGCATCTTGTCCGTCAGCATTTTGGAAAACATGGCACCTGGAATAGATCC
>DLZA01000062.1:0-3641 GCA_003447515.1 Paracoccaceae bacterium | reverse complement strand
ACGCGACCATAGCCAACGTTTACTGTCCAAACACCACCCGACACAGCATCGAGGTGCTCTTTGCCTTTTTGGTCCCAAACGCGATTGCCTTTGCCTTCTACGATGATGCGAGGATCGACAGTTTCAAAAGGTTTGTGTTGGATCAGATGATGCCAAACGTGCGCACGGTCATTTTCAACGATTTCTTGAATGTCATTTGTGGTCATTGAATCCATATCAGATGCCTCTCAGTTGTTAAAGAACGAGCAGTAGCATTTTTTTACTGCTTTTTTCTTTACCACATGAGCTTAAAAATAGTGCGTCTGTATAGGACCAGAGATTATGCTGTATAGGGCCAGATTTAATTTACGTCGAGAGCCTTTCGACGGAGTATTTCAAGTGGGATAGTTTTGAGTGTATTGATGTGTGTGCTCCTTAATATAACATTGGGTGCCGCCCCGTTTGCATCTGCCTGAGCCCAGCGATCTGCGCATAAACACCAACGATCACCGGCCTTTAAACCATCAAAGCCAAACTCAGGTCGCGGTGTAGATAAATCATTTCCAACGGATTTAGAGAATTCTAGAAAAGCGTCTGTAAGCAAACAACAGACTGTGTGCTTGCCGCGGTCCATCGGCCCGGTATTGCAGCAGCCATCACGAAAAAATCCCGTAACAGGGTTGCTAGAGCACGGGTTTAATTTTTCGCCCAGTACATTAAGGCTAGCGTCCATGTTAGCGTGCATATTGTTCTCCAGCACTTGAATAGCCATTATGAGAATGGATAGTTTTTTGTTTGGTAGTTAGATCAATATGTGACATTTGTTTTGATTGCATTTTCGAGCATCGTATATGCCCAGCTGTCAGCTCGCCCGCGGTCACGTATCTCTGCAAGCTGTTCTTTTGCGCCAACCATATTTCCATCAGCAACCATGCCTTGGCCCATGTAGCTGCGTGCCAAAATGTAGTTGGGGTCTATCTCTAAGGCCCGTTCATAATAGCTCAAAGCAATCGTTAAGCGACCTTTTTTACGGTTCGAAAACCCAAGAAAATTCAAAATGCGTGGATCGTCTTGGTTCTCTGCTAGTTGTAAAAGGTGAATAGCTTGGTCAAATTTACCATCATAGGCTAAATTTCGGGCGTTTAGGAATAATGTATCGTCATCAAATATTCCGCGAGAAGCTTCGATACATTTCTTTTTTGTCTTGTCGAATACCATCCCCTTTTTTTTGCAAGATTTTTCTGTTGTTGTTGGGCTGCCGCTACCAGCAGCCAGTGTTTCATTTGCGGGAAAAATACCGATTGCTATGGCGATAATAATTGGAATACTTTTCATTTTAATGCCCCAAGTTGTTGATCGGAACTATCCACGACCATTTTTCTAATGCTAATCTTTCTCCACATTACAGTCGGCAGAGCGACCTACCGCTATCTTTCTGGAGTTTTGATTTGTAGTATGTGACTTTGTTTTTAGGATGTAGCGCGGGAAACCTAAAAAAACAGCCCCATCCGGAATGGCAAGTTAAACTGGGGTTTGTATCTAAAAAAAAGGCCCACCCAAACGGGTAGGCCATCTCAATTTTTTTTACAGCGGTTCAGGCTATTGAATCTCCCGCCTCGCTTTCATCTGATGATTGCTCGCCATTGGAAGACGGTACGGATTCCTCCAAATCGTCAAGCGCGGCAGACCCAATATCGTCAAACAATTCGGCAATCTCAAATTCCGCTTCGGCTTCAGCTTCAGCAGCCAATTCCTGGATTGACTTTCCGGAGGCTTGCAATTCGGCTTCTTCGGCGGAACGTGCAACGTTCACTTCGATAGTGCATTCGACTTCTGGGTGAAGACGCACGATCATATTGTGGACACCCAGCTCCTTGATCGGGGCTTCGAGTACCAATTGCTTCTTATCTACAGAGTAGCCTGCTTCAGTGGCCGCTTCAGCGGCATCACGGTTTGTAACTGAACCGTAGAGAGAGCCGGCGTCAGAGGCTGACCGAATCACAATAAACTGCTGACCATCGAGTTTTGTGGCCACTGCCTCGGCTTCTTTTTTTGTTTCGAGGTTCTGTACTTCGAGCTGAGACTTACGATGCTCAAAGCTTTCCATATTCCCCTTGGTGGCGCGCAACGCCTTGCCAAGTGGCAGCAGAAAGTTTCTTGCATAACCCTGCTTTACTGAAACAACGTCACCCATTTGACCGAGCTTTGCGACCCGTTCGAGAAGTATAACATCCATGAGTTTGCTCCTTACTTCACTGCGTATGGCAGCAGGGCAAGAAAACGCGCTCGTTTAATGGCTTTCGCCATTTCTCGCTGCTTTTTTGCTGATACTGCAGTAATACGGGATGGGACAATCTTGCCACGCTCAGAAATGTATCTTTGCAGCAATTTTGTATCTTTGTAGTCAATTTTTGGCGCGTTATCACCAGAGAACGGGCAAGATTTACGACGGCGAAAAAATGGTTTGTTTGCCATAGCTTATTATCCTTTCTTAACGTTCACGGCGACGTTCGTCGCGGGAGTTTTTGGCTTGAATTACAACTGATGGGCCTTCCTCGTGCTCATCAACTTTTATGGTCAACACGCGCATTACGTCTTCGTGCAAACGCATGAGCCGTTCCATCTCAGCGACGGCAGGCGCAGGTGCATCTGTTCGAAAGAATGCATAGTGGCCCTTGCGATTTTTATTGATCTTATAGGCCATTGTTTTAAGACCCCAATATTCGTTCTCAACAACCTTACCACCGTTGTCTGTTAGAACAGCGCCAAAATGCTCAATGAGGCTTTCGGCTTGCGCGTTGGAAAGATCCTGACGCGCAATAAATGTGTGCTCGTAGAGCGCCATCTTATCACCATATGTTAGCGTGCTTCAAAACCAAGTTGTGTTCCTGCTTCTTGGTACGAGAGGCATCCGCGAGAAATAGAATTTGCAGAAACACCGCGGTATTTAACAGAGGGAGGGGAGAATGCAAGGAGAAGCAACGAATAGCCTCGACTTGCATTGTTTGATCAAACTTTTGGCGTCCTCGTTGCCAAAAGCCGAACAGAGAATTTTGAACTACAAAGTTTTGAGCCTAACTCATCTCGTGTATGGACACTTAAAACCATTTTTTTCAGGAGATAATTAATGAAAACGGCACTTTTTGCAGCGGCTCTCACATTGGCCGGAACTGGTGCGACAGCAGGAGCGGTTAAATATGACCTCGACCCAAGTCACAGCCAAATAATTTTTTCGTATGATCACATCGGTTTTTCCACCACATATGGAATGTTCTCTGGTTTCTCTGGTGAGATCATGTTCGACGAGGCCGATCCTGCCGCATCGAGGGTATCCGTGTCCATGCCAGCACAATCCATGATCACAGGCTGGGAAGCTCGTCTTAGGCACTTTATGTCTTCTGATTTTTTTGATGCCTCTAACGATGAGATTGTGACGTTTATTTCTTCGGAAATCGAAGTAACCGGTGAGGATACAGCTGTTATCATTGGGGATTTGAACCTGAACGGTGTGACCAAACCGGTTACCTTGGATGCTAGGCTTAACAAGGCAGACAAGCACCCCATGTCGAACAAGGAGTGGTTAGGTTTCGATGCAACCACAAAATTGAAGCGATCCGAATATGGGCTTGGCGCTTTTGCACCAGCCATCAGCGACGAAGTAA
>DLZA01000011.1:3788-12904 GCA_003447515.1 Paracoccaceae bacterium | reverse complement strand
CGCGATTTACCTGGCTAGCTTGATTAAGGACCAGGTGCCGTGGGCTGGCAAATCGGCCTGACCTCAAAAACCGCGCAAGACGTGCTGAACATCAATATTCCGGGAAGTGGTATTTCGCTTGATGAAATGGTTGTTGAGAATGGTAGCGCAGTGCAAAATGGGTGTTTCATAGAGCCGTGCATTGCGACGTAAATATTGTTTGTTTTTAGAACGTCACTAATAAATTCAGGTATGATGTGCGACGAGGCTATGTCCATGACGGATTGTATCGTGTCGCCTATGGAAATTCTCTAAACACTTATCATCCGTGTGGATGCCAAAAGAGGTCAATCTTGCGCAATATTATAAATTATTTGCGTAAACGCTGCTAATGCCTTCGATCGTTGTAATTACGTCGTGAAATGGCAAGATTGAAGAAAGCGGCTTTGGGGCGGGGGTGCCAAACGATCTTCTTAAAAGCAATGGTTTCTTGGAACGTCGGTTCGTGCAATACACTTCAGTGTCCTTCGTCTTGTTTAATGCTCGTCGAAAGCCAAGGTCATTTCAAAATTTAGAAATTTTGGACACGTTGATAGTTTATTTCAATAGAAAGCCAAAATGCCAGATCGGCGTAACCCGTTTACTAGCTTAGGCCAAGCGCGTTTATTTTATTATGCTAAACGATCGGACAGCGGGCTTTCGTCCATTTGTGCTATTAAATGGTGAGATAGCCGCTCGGACATGTGAGCGCGGATCCACCTGTGGGACTCATCGTCCCATAAATTGTGGGTTTCATTGGGATCGTTCTCAAGATCATATAATTCCCCCCATGGCTGATCGCGGTAAACAGAGTAGCGCCAGCGCTCAGTTATTAAAGATCGAACACGCGCAGGGGCCTCAAAACCAAGGCGACTGCCACCGTCATTATACTCAATCAATGCTTCTGAACGCGGCCCTTCATCACCTTTTGTAGCGGATAGAAAACTCAGGCCCTGATTGCCGTTAAAGGGCTTAATACCTGCGCGTTCTAGAATTGTGCTGGCCAAATCCACTGTTGAGCACAGCGCGTTGCTCGTGGCGGCTGTACGACGGTTTGGATCAGACCATATAAATGGCACACGCGTAATGCTCCGAAACTGCAATGCGCCTTTTAGCAGCATATTGTAGTCCCCAAGATAATCACCATGGTCTGAATTGTAGCAAATGACCGTGTCATTCATCATTCCACTTTGTTCGAGCGCGGTCATAATGTCTCCAACTGCATCGTCCACAAAGGACATCATGCCTGCCGTCAAAGCCATGGCCTCTTTCAAATGTTGGTTGCTCAGCATCATCGCAGTTTGTGCGGTCAGTTGTGCTTCGCCTGCCTTCCAATCTCTATGAAGCCAGCGCATTGGTGGGGTTGGGTTTTGGTGCACATCGAATGGAAGCGAGACGTCAAAGTCGTCGGGACTGTACATATCCCAATACTTACCAGGTGGGTTAAATGGATGATGGGGATCGGGAAAGCTAACGAAGGCAAAAAACGGAGCATCTTCGTCTTCTTGCGATCGTATGTAATCAATTGTGCGATCCCGAACATAAGCAGTTGGGTAAAGTTCCTCGGGAATGGGTGTTCTGTAAGCTTGTGGGCACGAATAGTTGTGCGATAACTCATTAATAGGATCATGCAGCGCTTGCCAATCAGGCGCAATCTTTCGAAACCACTGTTGGTAATGACCGCCGCAGCGATCACCGTGACTTGTCACCATATCCACGTGCTCGTACCCATAGTAAGGTGTTTTGATTTTGAAAGATTCTGCGTCTAGATAGTTCTCTGGCGCTTCCTGATAATTTGTTGGTTGTTCTTTTTGCCAAGCTTCGATTGTCGTGGTGGAAGTTCCTAGGTTTTGAGCCATCGGCCGCAAATTTGTGAAAGGTTGCAGGTGGCTCTTGCCAATTGCAGCAGTTTTGTACCCATCGTTTGCTAGCAGGTCGACAAATGTTGTCGCATTTTCAGGCAGAACGCAGCCGTTATAACGCAGCCCATGAAGGCTGGGATATCGACCAGTCAAAAGAGATGCTCTGTTGGGCATGCAAACAGGAGACGCGGTATGGAAATTATCAAACCGTGTGCCTTGCGATGCGATATTATCGATATTGGGCGTTTTCAAAATAGGGTGACCATAGCAACCCAGCCAATCAGCTCGTTGTTGATCTGTAATAAGGAACAGGAAATTCGGTCTTTTACTCATTATTTACCACTTGGTTTTTTATCTTTTAGTCGCCATGTGGCTGTTACACGAAGCATTCTTTGAACAGCCTGTTAAGCCTCTTGCATCCTCCGAGTGCTTAGATGGTGCAGCGTAAGTAGCCCAATGGCAAAGGCAATTGCAGCAAAGTGCACCATTTCAGGTTTCACTAAAATGGCAGAGGCTGTGGCTAGACGAACTAGGACCGAAATGAAGGACAACGGCTTTGCATCATGTGCGGCCAAAGCACTTGCAACGAGGTAAAGTGCTAACACAAGTCGAGCAATCAACCACATTAATGTGCCGATCTGAACTCCGTTTTCATATCCGGGAAGCCGTGCTCCTGTCGGGCTCGACGGATCGATAAGCGCCTGATCAACCATCAGCAGTTCTGGATAAAACGCGAACACAAATGGGATTGCAAACATGACGATTCCTGATCGTACTGCACTTAAACCTGTCGCCATTGGCTCAGCTTTGGTAATGGTTGACGCGGCAAAGGCAGCCAGAGCAACCGGCGGTGTAATTGCTGACGCAACTGCGAAATAGAAAATAAACATATGAGCGGTGAAATTTGCAATGCCAAGGCCGATTAACATGGGTCCCATGAGTAAAGCTACGTTTATGTATGCAGGAACCGCAGGCATGCCCATACCTAAAAGTACAGCTAGCAACATTGTTATCGTCAGTGCAACAAGTTGAAAAATAGTTGAACCACCGCCACCAAGATTGAGGGCTTGTAAGAACTGCAACACATCAATAGCGACAAACTTAGCAACCCCAGTGAAATTCAAACAAATGTCGATTACGGTAACCGCCAACAACATTAAATAAAGCGTTGAAATTGTGATGCCAGCTTCGGCCAAAGCATCGATAAGTTTGCGTGGATTTGCGCGAAAATCCTTATCCAAAAACAAAAGAACGGTCACAAAAAGCGCTGCCCACCAACCCGTCGCACCGGCATCTCCAGCTGCATTCTGAAAAACCTGTAAAATCCATGGTAGCGATGCAACCTTACAAACACCGTCTACTGATAGAACTTCTGCGCCAAAAACCCATCCTAATGCACCGCAGCCAACCAGATCTTTTGGTGTCAATAGAAGGATCAAGATAAGTAGAATCGGCAGAAATATTTGACACAGGTGCAGGATATCTTCGCCCGAAATCCGCATATCTTTTGTCAGCTCACCAAACGCTTTGATTCCTTGCTTTCGTGCTTGAAAGCTTGCACTTAGGAATAAACATAAGAAATATGCGATTGCTGGCAACGTTGCTGCGATGATGACGTCGCCGTAAGGTACGCCGGTCATTGCGGCTAGGACGAATGCTGCGACCCCCATGACGGGTGGCATGATCGATCCACCTGAGGAAGCAGCGGCCTCCATGCCTCCTGCGAATACTTTTGAGAAGCCACGTTTGACCATCATCGGAATTGTTAGCACGCCGGTTGATAAAACGTTAACTACTGGACCACCTGAAATCGTTCCAAACATCGCTGAGCTGACGATTGCTGCATGTGCGGGGCCGCCGCGAAGTTTGCGAGTCCATCGAAATGCTAACGTGATAAGTGTTTTGCCACCTGCCGACTTGCCAAATAGTGCGCCAAGGATAATGTACGGGAAAACCATATTCATTATCACGTTCATGAAACGTCCTAGAATTCCCGATGCGGTATTCACGAGCGCATCATGTACGTTGGGTACACCGTCGACAAAACTACGTGGTTCACCACCCATTTTGGTCATTAAGTATTTATTGATGTCGTCTGGACCGTGGAAGTACCAAACAAAAACCGTCCCAATGGTATAAACGGCAACGCCAATCGCGACTAGTACCAGCGGTAGACCCCATACTTTGATGTTGTAGCCAAGGAAAACGACGATTGAAATGCCCATTATTAGCACCAGCCAAACACCAGTTGTTGAAACACACTTGGGATCTTCGACAGTATCGGGTACTGGAAGGCCCATCAATTCCGCAAATTTGATTTCGGCCTTTAGCGTTTCAGCCATTATACGAGCACGCTCACCGTTCAGACTGTCGATCAAACAAACACTGTCGATCTCAATTAAATAAGTTAGTGAAATTGCGGCTGCCGATACGATGAGAGCCGCGTCCATGAAAATGCCAAACCAAGAGTAGGGGCGTTCCCTCCATGCCCGCCAAATCGAATGATTAAGTGCAACTAACAGCATCATGATAAAAAAGATAAGCGGGTAGAACCATTCGGTAGCAAACGCACGCGTTTTGAGTTTCTCAATTCCTGTTATGTTTTGCCACATCTGATCCCAACCAGGGATGACCGGTGTGCTGTTGACGATTCCCATAACCACAAAAATCAACGCGAGGATGTAAACCAACATGTTTGGAAAAGTTGATGTTGATGCTTCTTTTTTGCCAACGTCAGCCATTGGTAACCTCTTGGAGATCTTGGATTGGGCACCAGCGATTAAGCTGGAACCCACATTGATTAAATAAAACCCGTATTCATTTAATAAATTGGGTTCGCCTATTCGGCTACAGCGCAGTCATCAAGCTTATATCCAGCATCGCGCCATGCACGCGCGGCGGCTGGGTGATATTGCACTGGATTTGCGCCACACATACCAAGCATCGGATTGTCAAAATTCACTGTATCTCCATATGGAGCTTTAGCTTTCAAATCGTCGAGAGTAGCAACATAAGCGGACACCAGTTTGTAAACTAGATCACCATCCATGTCTTTGTGCACAACATTTCCACCAATTGTAGCAAAAGCGCGGAAAGTTTCGTCTTCTGAGATGACAGTCCACCCTTCACCCAATGCAGCTTCAATGTCAGCAGCTACAGCTGTGAATGGTGCACTGCCTGGTGCAACCATATACTTTTGCATCGCTTCGCTTTCATAAGCTTCCTTGGGCATGGACCAAGCAGTCATGTTCCCAGCCGCTGTGACTGAGGTCAACCGGCTGCCTGGAAACAGTTCAGGCAAGACAACTGCATCCGGTTCACCACTCGTGACCAAAGCGGTGCCTTGCCCCCAATTAGTTTGCAAACCTTCGTAGCCTTCACCATCTTTTAAGCCAGCTACTATCTGAATCATGCTCCGAGCATTTGTCAGCGCACCACCTCGTGGTGGACCATTATAAATTTTTCGACCTTCCAGATCGTCCCAACCACCGACGCCTTTTGCATCGTAGGCGTAAAGTAGGAAGACACCCAAAGTGAACGGATTGATCGCGCGTAGATTACTGGCAAGTTCCGCGCCTTTTTCTGCTCCAAGTGAACCATATGGGCCGACGCCACGACTCATTAGGAAAGGTAAAATATGTGGCGTGCCGGCAATGTCAGTTTTGCCTTCGGCTACATTTTGAATGGAGTTTGTGAGTGTTTGACCTTCAGCAAGCTGGATGTTTGCGATACCCTGTGTGCCGGCAATCTCGGTCATGTGTGCAGGTGACAAGTGTGTTGCACCACCGGGACTTGCAGTCTCAGCAGTAAGGTTTACTTGCGCAAGCGCTCCTGTTGCAAAGATCGATGCGACAGCTGCGGCTGTCATTAATTTTGTTGAGTTCATTATTTTCTCCCTGAGTTAAAACTTATTGATATTAGAAAGTTAAATTTTTTGTTGATTTTCGCCAAGTGAGCGCAACCTTACGGTGGTTCGATAACGATTTTTTCGTCCTCCAATTGTATGGAGTGTTGGTGCCCTAAATTCTTCACGGTTGTTTGTGCTGAGGCTTTATTGAGCAAATCCATCAGACGCTTAAGTTCTGCGAAGTCAACAGGATCTAAGTGATCAGTTATATTTTTAACTGCCATTCTTGCGTTTGGCCAAATGCGTTCAAAAACTTCAATACCTTTGGATGTCATCGAAATCAGCTTTCGCCGCCTGTTTTGGGGATCTTCGCGTCTTGTAATCAAGCCTTTGTTTTCAAGTGCCGACGCGGCTCGGCTTCCATGAGCTGGATCGATTGAGGTGGAACGGGTGATAAATGCTAGATGACAACTGCCAAACCTTGCAACTGAAAATAATAATTGCCATTCGAGAAGTTGAAGATCTTCATTTTGTAAAACATCTACAGTCACCATCCGGCGAACCTTACTTGTGAATGCACGAGCGCGAAGAATGAAAAAATCATCTATTTGTTCATGTGGAATCAATGCGTCGTGCAAAAGAAATTCCTAAATTTTGTAAGGTTAGTTTACGTTAGGGCACGTAAAATTAGTTGGCAAGAGCAATATATGGCATATGCTATAAAGTTCTGATATCTTCACAACCAGAGCGGTGACAGCCAAAGCAGAGGTTGTCAGTGTTCAAAAAGTGAAAATTTGTTCAAATTGTTAAGGCGATGGAATCTGATTAGGTGATTTTGAGCGATAGAACTCCATCGTTGTGGTGGTGGCTTGTCTCAGAAAATAATGATCGTTTTTTCCTATACAAGTGACTCGATGCTAAAAGGTTTAGTTTGGAATACAACAAAAGAATGACTGACTTTTTGGAGAATAATTACAGTAAAGGCTTGCCCCGCTCATGATCGTAGCAATTGCATTTGCCCTTCTTTCTGCAATGCTTTTTGCGCTTGCTGCAATCATTACCAAATACGCACTTGCATATTTGGACGAATTAACTGGTGCGTTTGTTTCTGTTTTGACGATGGCCCTGGTTTTTTGGTGTGTTGCAATTTGGAATTTGGAGTGGGATTTCTGGTATTCCAAAGCGACCCTATACTTTGTGATTGCTGGGCTATTTTTACCGGCATTAGGACAGCGATTCCAGATTTTAGCAGTTGAACATGTTGGCCCAGCGTTGACTTCTGCGATTGGTGCCTTTCTCCCTTTATTCGCGATACTTCCTGCCATATTACTTTTGGGTGAAACTGTAACGTTAATGCAATTTACAGGAATTATTTTACTTATCGGTGGGTTGATTTTGGCTGCGACTGGTCGTGGAATTAGCTGGCGTAAGAGGGCATTCTATCTTCTATTTCTTCCATTAGGGGCCGCTATTGTCAGGGCAATCGCGCAACCAATTTCAAAAGTAGGTTACAATATTCTCGCAGAGCCTTTGTTCGCAATGATGGTAATGACAACAGTTTCATTTCTTGTCGTTGGCATAATGCTTTTTGTTAAAGGATCACTCAAAAGGACACTTTCTTTCACTCGGGGGCACTGGTTATTTGTTCTGGTTGGAGCGGTGACAGGCTTTGGCATCCTCGCAATACAGATGTCTTTGGTCGCAGGCTCAGTGACACTTACAGCATCTTTAGCATCTGTGACTCCTGTTTTTTCGGTCTTGCTTGGCGCGTATATATTTAAGAATCAGCCCATTTTTTGGTGGCACTGGGTTGTTGCCGTGATGGTTTGTTTTGGTGCAGTTTTCATTGTCGCAGGTCAGTCAGCTTTATAATTAATAGATAACGTAACGAGTAGTGGTGTGCAAAATTTGAAGAGGAAAAATGATGGTACGGCCAAATATCCTTTTGTTTATGTCCGACAATCAACCTGCCAATTTGCTTGGTTGCTATGGCAATGATGAAGTTGTGACGCCGCATTTAGACGACTTAGCAAAACGTGGGATGCGTTTTGAGAATGCTTATTGCGTGAACGCGATGTGCTCACCATGCCGAGCTTCGGTCCTGACGGGCTTGATGCCCAGCCAACATGGTATTCACAACTGGCTGGATGACCGTTTGATGGATAAATGGCCAAATAATTGGTCCGCAATTGGTGAATTTACGAACCTGCCTACAATCATTAAGATGGCTGGTTACAATACCGCAATGATCGGAAAATATCACCTTGGTGTACCCTTTCAACCACAATTAGCGTTCGACCACTGGGTAACGTTTCCGCATGGCCACACTACAAGTTTTTACAACAATGACGTAATTGACTGCGATAAAACATACAATTTTACCGGTCACACTGTTGATTTCTTTACCGATAAAACGATTGAGTATCTGGAGCATCAAGTGGGCGAAGAAGATCCATTCTTCGCTTTTATTCCATTTAATGGGCCCTACGGCCACTGGCCGGCAATAAAGGGTCGACCCGATTTTGATTTAGCTGATGTCTATGACACAGCTGAGATGCGCTCGATCCCTAGAGAGGGGTTATCTAGTGAGGTGCTAGATCGCTTTGGTTTGCGTGTTGCTGAGGGTGGAGTGCGCGAACAATTTAAAGGGCCTTTGTTATTACCAAACAATTTGGAGTCCTTGCGTAATTATTTTGCACAAGTAAGTCTGATTGATAGTGGGGTAGGAAAAATTATTTCTACACTCAAACGTTTGAACATGGATGAAAATACAATCGTCATTTATACGTCTGATCATGGCTTTTCCTTGGGTCATAATGGAATTTGGGGGCATGGTGCCGCTGCTTTCCCATCGAGTGCGCACCGGCCATCTTATAATATCCCACTAATTTTCTCTGGAGCGGGGGTCGCTGAAAATTCTGTAAGCAACGGATTCGTAAGTCAAATTGATCTGTTTCCAACTTTGGTGTCACTCGTTAAGTTAAAGGATGTGCAACCAAGTCTGCCTAGCAGTGCGATCGACTTGGGTCCGGCCTTAAGGCAGGAAGATGGTTATCTTCGAGACGCTGTTTTTTATGAACAGGAGGAAACCCGTGTAATTCGTACTCACGATTGGGTTTACGCCATGCGGTTTCAAGGCGCGCTGAAATACCCAATCCAAAACGCACTTTATAGTTTGAAAGATGATCTGAATGAAAAGATAAATCTCAGTGGGCTTGCAAAATTCGCCAATGTTGAAGCCCAGCTTAAAGCCCAGATATCGTCTTACTTTGCGGCATACTCAGACCCAAAATATGACTTATGGAATGGTGGGACAGCTAAATCAAATGTGGCGTTTCAAGCCCTATGGCAAGATGCGTGGGGTCACGATTGGCTTCCAGAACACTCGA
>DLZA01000011.1:0-3404 GCA_003447515.1 Paracoccaceae bacterium | reverse complement strand
GTTTTAAATGGGCTTTGCAGACCAAATATACTTCGGTGGTAACATCCTCACGATGGATGCGAGTATGCTCAATGTCCAAGCGCTTGCCATAAAAGATGGTCGCATCCTTGCTGCTGGTAAGGATCAGGAGGTTATGAACCTTGTTGGCCCTGGAACCAAAACAACAAATTTATATGGTCGGTTTGTGATGCCTGGCCTAGTTGAAAGTCACACCCACGCTCTTTGGGGCGCTTGTCGAGATCTTTTCGATGTCTACGTCGGCTACAATGCGACTTTTGAAATGCTGACAGATGCGGTGCGGGCCCGTTCAGAGCATCTTGAAACGGGCGACTTTATCTACGGAGGACCATGGCGGTTGGATATGCGTCATGCTATGGGAAATGATCCAAAAGCTATTTTGGATAATATTTCGACAACCATCCCAATAATTCTGGTGGACACTAGTCAGCATATCCTCTGGTGCAATTCTAAAGCCCTTGAATTAGCAGGCTTGGTTCCTGATGTAGCTGACATCCCTGGAGGAGTAATTGAGCGTACTAGCAATGGGGCGCCAAATGGTATTCTTGCTGAATCTGCAGGAGCGTCCGTTCGTGCCCTAATGACGCGCAGCCAGAGCCAATTGGCTGAAGCCTCCCGTGAATTTACGCGTTACTTCAACAGTTTGGGCATTACCGCATTCAAAGAGCCTATGGCATACGAGGAGGATCTTAAGGCTTATCTTGAGGCGGATCAAAGAGGGGATCTGAGCTTGCACATGGCGGCTCACATTGTGCGCCAAAGCCCAATGTCAGTGGAACCGATTCCGTTTGAGACGATGGACCGACTACGCTGGGAATATGCAAGCACAAATATCAGAACAAATTTTGCCAAGCTCTTCCTTGATGGTGTTGCCCCGGGACATACGGCATCCTTTTTTGAGCCATACATTGCCTTTAGCGGATATGATGTCGACGCTCATGATCCAAATGCAACGCTTTTGATGGATCCCAAACTGCTTAACGAAACCGTAATTGAGTTAGATAATCGCGGGTATGTCATTAAAATGCATGCCGTCGGTGACAACGCCATTCGCAAAGGCCTTGATGCGATTGAAGCTGCTCGAATTACCAATGGCCCGAGTGGTCTACGCCATGAAATTGCTCACTCGGTTTTTGTTTCTGATCAGGATCTTGGGCGTTTTGATCAATTGGACGCAATTGCAGAAATGTCACCGAAGCTTTGGTTCCCAAACGCAGCTACGTCAGCCCAAATTGCAGTTTTAGGAGAAAGTCGGCTGCAAAAAGCCCATCGCATTGGAGACCTGTTGGCTGCTGGGGCTGAGATGACATACGCTTCTGATTGGCCAGCGTCCGCGCCTGATGCCAATCCGTGGGTTGGGCTTTCTGGCATGTTAACACGCAGAAATTGTAACCCAGATTTTTCTGGTACATTAGCGAAAGATCAAGCAATTAGTTTGGTGGAAGCGTTGCCGTTGTTCACAACAAATGGCGCACGTTCACTCGGAATGGGCAATGAAACTGGCAGTTTATCCGCCGGTAAGTGGGCTGACTTCATAATACTGAATGAGTCCCTTTTCGAGATGGATGCCATTGAAATAGGTAACACGCGCGTTCAACAAACGGTGTGGAAAGGGAATGTCGTGCATTCTCTTTAAATTCATTACGTAAGATATTGTTATAAAATTATATTTTAATTTTTATAAGAAATTTAACTTTTATTGCTGCTTAAATTTAATGGTTGTTGATGACCGTGTGCTCTCTGAATCGAACCTGGTTTGTAAGTTTCGTTATTGTGACGGTAATGCCTGAACTCAAATAAGGATTTATATGCGAATAAGGTACTTTTGGTTTGTGAATAAACTTCCCATCAAATTCGCATTGCAGAGCCTTCTGAGGCTGAGGGTAGTAAAAACTACGGCAACTACTGTTATTCTAAGACAAATGAAGGTCGCTGGCGCGCTGCCAATCAATATGTAAATAGAGTACAGAAGGGTAATGTCAGACGAATTAATTGAGATGAGATCACCATTTCGACTTCTATTAGCTCGACAAGCCGACGGCGCGACTGAGATACTTTGGATCGACAACTTGGGCAGCCAAGAAACGTGCCACATCGTAACGAGAAATTTTTAGATCCAGACCGCGCGCATTGATTGGTACATCCTCCACAAAAGGACGTCTTGTAGCATTATCAGTGAACGCTGCAGGCCGCACAATAGTCCAGTCAAGTCCGCTTACTTCAACCAATTGCTCTTGTAGTTCGTGATCGCGGAAAACCGGGGCAAGGAGTGCGCCAAACATAACTCTTTTCCACCAAAAATTTAGGTTAACCCAACTTTTGCCAGCTCCAAGAGTGGACTGACAGATTAGGCGCCTGACACGGTGAGTATGCATGGCACGTATAGCATTGCTTGTACCTTTTGATCGAATGATGCTCGTGCGCGACATGCCAGAGCCAAGCGTTATAATCACAGCATCATGGCCTTTGATTGCGGAAAAGACGTCTATGGTACTCAATGCATCGCCCGCAATTAGAGATAGTTTGGGATTGCTTAAGCTTAGTTTCTGGGGATTTCGGGCAAAGGCTGTAACTTTGTGACCCTCTTTGAGGAGCTCCTGTACAGTCAACTGACCAATACTGCCGGTAGCCCCAAATACGATGACCTTCATTTTATTTTCCTTCAGTTTTAACACAAGTGAAATACTTGACACTGTGTAAAGTTGACATTGCCGCAATAAACCATAACTTTACACTATGTCAAGTAATCGTATTAATACCAAAAGTCGTATCCTGGAAGTTACGTGGAGGTTGTTGGAAAGCGGAAATAAAGCCATCCGAATGGCGGACATTGCAAAAGCAGCTGGGGTCAGTCGTCAGGCGCTCTATTTGCATTTTCCGAGTCGAGCCGAGTTGCTCGTAGCGACAACCCGTCATATTGATAAGGTGAAGAATGTCGACGCGCGGTTAGCGCGGAGTCGATCCGCATCCTCAGGAGTTGAGCGATTGCATGCTTTTGTTGATGCGTGGGGCGGTTACATTCCCCAAATACACGGCATCTCGGTTGCACTGCGAGCTATGCGGGACACTGATAAAGAAGCGGCTGCAGCTTGGGAAGACCGAATGCAGGCAGTAAGACAGGGATGTGAAGCCGCCGTACTAGCAATCTTGCAGGATGGGTACCTGAAAGAGGGAATAACAGAGATAACGGGGGTAGATCTTTTATGGACACTCTTATCAGTTGAAAATTGGGAGCGTTTGGTTCTTGAGTGTGGTTGGTCGCAATCAGAGTACGAACAAACCCTTAAAAAAATTGCTGAAGTTTCATTGATGTCGCAAAGATAGGAATACTCGTTTCAGGTGTTTGACTTCAACATTTTTAACAGCAAAGGTCCCAAAGCGCTCAA
>DLZA01000112.1:1293-6779 GCA_003447515.1 Paracoccaceae bacterium | reverse complement strand
TGTGAATGTGGCCAGGCATAATTCCTATTTTACAGGCTTCGGGTGTAATCACGCCTGGGCAGTTTGGTCCGATTAGACGCGACTTTGAGCCTTCAAGCGCACGTTTTACTTTCATCATATCGAGCACGGGAATGCCTTCAGTGATGCAAACAATCAATTCCATTTCAGCGTCAATTGCCTCCAAAATGGAGTCGGCCGCAAATGGCGGTGGTACATAGATTACTGAAGCATTTGCGTTAGTGACATGTTTTGCTTCGTGAACGGAGTTAAATATAGGCACTCCAAGGTGGGATTGCCCACCTTTTCCAGGCGTAACACCGCCCACCATTTTTGTGCCATATTCAATGGCTTGCTCCGAATGAAACGTGCCTTGAGAGCCTGTGATGCCTTGGCAAATTACTTTGGTGTTTTCGTCTACGAGTACGGCCATGATTTGATGTCCTTAGGTTGTGGCAGGCTTTGTCAGCAGTGCCTGAATGTTATCATCAAGCCAGATTTTGGCTTTGTTAGTGATTTTACATTGAAAGCCAGCCTCTTGAGCGGCGGCGCGAAGGCTATGTTGTGTGAAATAGTTGACATGGTCGGGGTAGCGAAACCCAGGCCATTTAGCACCCGAGACGCGCCGATTGAGCGAGCCATAGTTCGGGACGCGCACGAATGCTTTACCACCAGGCTTAAGGCAGCGGAAACACCCTTCAAGTAGTTCGCGGTACTGTATTTCGTGCTCCAAATAACTATGCATCATCACACTGTCGAAGTGATTTTTTTTTAATTTAAAAATGATTTCTGCACCCGAGCCTTGATAACACTCGCCACCCAAAGCACGCATTTTAGCATCTGCAAGAGCATGCAGGTGTTTGGAAACCTCAATTCCGAACGGAATAAACGGTGCGGTCCAGCGTACAACATCGCCACACCCAATATCGAGGATACTACCGGCTCCAAGTAATTTGAGGTATTTGGTCTGTGGATTAGCTTTTAGTGTGTAACCTAGTATACGAAGATAGTAAGCTGCTCGCTTCACCATTCCACGTTTCTTTTTGCGCTCGCCATCTTCAAGCCAAAACGTTTTTTCCCAAGAAAAGTCCTCTTCTAGCGCCTTATATTTTACTGGATTTTCGAGAAACACGAAGTGGCAAACGCTACACTCAGCGATTTTCCAAATGTCCTTGGAAAATTTTTCTAGGCCTAGCACAGCCGTGGAATTACAGGCAGGACAATTACGATATGTAGTTTGCGGATTCATTTAATGCGCACCGAGATAAGCATTTTGAGAGATACGTTTTGTTGCAGAGCGTGGGGTGCCAGTCCGATATTTGTTTGCTGGCCTGTTGGTGCTAACACGCGTTTTTTCAGAGATGCCAGAGATAGGTTGCCTTTGACATATTCCGCACCGACTTCAACACCTTTGGTGAGGCATTCAGCTAGTGCCGCAATTACAACGGCCGCGACGATCCCTGTCGAGTTCAGAGGCACGAAGGCTGGGGGCCGCAGTGAACGAAGCACGGCTTAGCCCTTGACCGCCTGCACGATTTTCTCCGCAGCATCTGCTAGATCGTCTGCAGCAATCACGTCCACATCACTTTCGTTAAGGATTTTTTTACCTGCCTCAACATTCGTCCCTTCAAGTCGCACGACCAGGGGCACTTGCAAGCCGACTTCTTTTACAGCTGTTACAACGCCCTCTGCGATCACGTCACAGCGCATAATTCCGCCAAAGATATTTACGAGGATGCCTTTAACTTTTGGATCGGATGTGATGATTTTAAAAGCTTCTGTCACTTTTTCAGTTGTAGCACCGCCGCCTACATCAAGAAAATTTGCAGGTTCTGCACCATACAGTTTTATAATGTCCATGGTCGACATTGCCAAACCAGCGCCGTTCACCATGCAGCCAATTTCACCGTCAAGTGCGATGTAGTTTAAGTCAAATTTAGATGCGGCTAGCTCTTTGGGATCTTCTTCGGTTTCATCACGCAGTCCCATAATCGCCTTTTGGCGATATAGAGCATTTGAGTCAAACCCCATTTTTGCGTCGAGACATTTCAATTCATCTTTTTCGGTGACGATAAGCGGGTTGATCTCCAGCATCTCCATATCACGTTCAATAAACATATTATACAATTGTGAAATCAGCTTTACGCACTGCTTCACCAGTGCGCCCTCAAGACCCAAAGCAAATGCGACTCGGCGTCCGTGGAAGGCTGACAAGCCCGAAGCAGGATCGACCGAAAAGGACACTATTTTTTCTGGTGTACTTGCCGCCACCTCTTCAATGTCCATTCCACCCTCAGTGGAAGCTACGAAGGACACGCAAGACGTGTTACGATCTACCAATAAAGCTAGGTATAATTCTGTTTTGATGCCAGATCCATCTTCGATGTAGACGCGATTGACTTGCTTACCCTCAGGACCCGTCTGATGTGTCACCAGTGTACGGCCTAACATTTTGTGTACCTCGTCAGCAGCTTCAGCCGCCGACTTTGTTAATCGAACGCCGCCCGCTTGCCCTGCAGCAGCCTCTTTAAACGATCCTTTGCCGCGACCACCTGCATGAATTTGCGCTTTCACCACCCAAAGCGGCCCATCCAGTTCCCCCGCGGCAGATTTGGCGTCTTCTGCTTTGAAAACAATACGACCAGCTGAAACATTAGCCCCGTATTCTTTTAATAGTTCCTTGGCCTGGTATTCATGAATATTCATGTGATCGTCCTTTTCGGATTATAGGGTACCGGTTACACAATTCAGACTGTGTTCAAAGTAAAAACGGTAATTATGGTCCATAAATTCAAACTTTTTTTAATTTGTGATCACAATAATTTTTGCGTGATCACAAAAAATGTGAGAGTGTAAGATGGTTACGATTACCAATTTATTATAGCTCGCCTGCTTCTTCTAGTACTTTGCGTGCTACACGGAAACACTCCAGCGATTGAGGTACTCCGCAATAAATGCCAATTACATGAATAATTGCGCGGATTTCTTCCTTACTTACATTGTTGTTTAGTGCGCCACGACAATGAATTTCCCATTCATTCATTTTACCCAAAGCACCGATCATCGAAAGGTTCATCATTGAGCGGGTTTTAGGGGGGATTACATCATCGCCCCAACCGAACCCCCAACACCAAGCTGTCATGGCTTCTTGGAATGAGCGCGTGAAATCGTCTGCGGCATTGAGATTGCTTTCTACATAATCTGCCCCCAGTGTTAACTTCCGTTGCTCAAGTCCCTTAAGGAAAAGGTCTTCGTTAAACAGATCTGCCATGGTCCGCTCTTTCTTTTTTGGTTTCGATGAACTAATAAATACCTATCGGCGAGTTGCAAGCAATCCCACTTAGTGCCGCCGCACAAACTTGTTTTTTCATGTTTCAATTACTGGACTTCGAACCCATGATAAGACCTCGAGCGCTTACAAACCAATTGATTGAGGATGCTCGAGTGCGGGTAACGCGGTTTGATTTCGAACCTGGTGCCGAAACAGGTTGGCACACACACACGTTCGATTACGTCATCACTGCTATCACTAATTGCAATATGCTTCTGGAGCACCCTGATGGTACGTGCACATCATTTTGCGTCCCAGCAGGAACGGCATATCGCCGCGAAGAAGGCGTACAGCACAACGTAATCAACGATGGCACTGCTCAGATGAGCTTTATTGAGGTGGAGCTTAAATAGACCTCTGTTAGCAATAGAAGAGAGAATTACTCGTGTGTAGACGGGAAAGGGATTATGTGGTGTCTCGGCTATCATTTTAGATTTAGGATTGAAATTATTAAAAGTTTTTTGCGCCCATGAATATAATTCTTATCCGGTTGTAATGGATCTGCAGGGCAAGAACGTGGGAAATTTCTCAAGCATACTTCCTAGCTTAAAGGTAAATTAGTCACACTTTCGATAAATTATTGCGCGTAAACGTGACGTATTACGTCTTTCCCTAGAGACGCATATGAGCTAGCAACAAGCCGGTGGGTAAAAATTTTTAACCACCCATTTAGAGGCGAATAGCAATGCGTATCTTGATTACGAACGACGATGGCATTGAAGCAGAGGGTTTGGATGTTCTGTACCAAATCGCCTCTACGATTGCTGGTGAAGAAAACGTATGGATAGTCGCGCCTGCTTCGGAGCAATCAGGGGTTGGGCACTGTATTTCTTATTCATGTCCTGTACAGGTAATTAAGCACTCAGAGCGGCGCTACTCTGTGACTGGATCTCCCGCAGATTGCGTCCTTGCAGGGTTGTTTGATGTCATGAAGGACAACCGACCGGATATCGTATTGTCTGGCGTCAATCGTGGCAATAACGCTGCGGATAACACTTTGTATTCTGGAACTATTGGTGCTTGTATGGAGGCAGTCTTGCACCATGTAAAATCTATCGCGCTTTCGCAGTATTATGGCCCTAAAAACCGTGACTTACTGGATACTTTTGAAGCGTCTAGGTCCACTGGTGTTGAGGTGGTGCGAAAATTAATTGAAGAGGCTCCTTGGCATGATGGTCCATACGAGCTGTTTTACAATGTGAACTTTCCACCTTGTTCAATTGCAGAGGTAAAAGGCGCAAAAGCTGTGACCCAGGGTTGGCGGGAAAACGTGGAATTTAGCGTAGAACCGTATGTGCAAAACGCAAAGAGGTTTTTGTTTATCAAGGGTGGGCCGCAAGATCAGCCCACTATGCCTGGAACTGATGTTCATGCGAACCTTAACGGCTATGTATCGGTAACTCCTATGCGAGTTGATTTAACCGCCCACGAAAAGATGGGGCAACTACAAGAGATCTTTGACTGATGATTGATGCGCAGACTAAAATGCAATTTTTGTTTTCGCTGCGCGCGGCAGGGGTTACCGATACCAGGGTGCTCGAAGCAATGGAAAAAGTGCCACGGCATTCCTTCGTCCAGGGCCACTTTACGCCCCGTTCGTATGAAGATTTAGCCATCCCAATTGCCAGCGGGCAGACCATTAGCCAGCCGTCTATTGTGGGAAAAATGACAACTGCGCTGAACGTAAGGCCTCGTGATAAAATTCTAGAAATTGGAACAGGCTCTGGTTATCAAGCCGCTATCTTGTCTCATTTGGCACGTCGCGTTTACACAGTTGAGCGCCACCCCAGTCTCGCCCGCGATGCGCGTAAACTTTTAGATGAATTACGATTGGTGAATGTTATCGTCATGACGGGGGATGGCAGCCAAGGTTTAGTAGATCAAGCCCCTTTTGATCGTATTCTGTTGACGGCTGCGGCAGAAGATCCACCCGCAAACCTCTTGGCGCAATTGCGTGTAGGTGGGATTATGGTATTACCCGTAGGCCAAACGAACGCAGTTCAACACCTAATCAAAATTGAAAAAATGGAGAATGGGCTTGAATATGAAGAACTAGGACCCGTACGCTTCGTGCCTTTAATAGAAGGGGTTGCACGGGAGCCCTAAACGATAAGCCCTAAAAAGGGTGCTGATTGAGGTATGCTTTATGATAATCGGA
>DLZA01000112.1:459-905 GCA_003447515.1 Paracoccaceae bacterium | reverse complement strand
AGTGCCTGTAACGATGGTTTTGATCTCAACATTAGTGAACGGCTGGATCTCCGTTCTACCGCGTTTCGTTTGGACCGAGCCAATGTTGCTCCAAAGCCTAAACCTGATAGCCGTGGATTGATCACCTACCCAAATTACCAAGTCATCGTTGCACGCGGTAATGATACACTGAACGATGTAGCGTCCCGTGTCGGCATTACAGGATCCGAATTGGCTCGTTTTAATGGTCTTCCAGGAAATTATCTGCCTCGCTCTGGTGAGGTTTTAGCCCTTCCAAAAGGCACGGTTGTTCCCGTTGAAGCATCTCAATCTGCTGCAAGCGGTAGTTTGGAGTCGATTGCGCAAACGGCCATTGGACGAGCGGAAGAAACGCTGCCTAAAGTGACTTTGCAGGAAGGCCCTGAGCCAATTCGTCATGTTGTAGAACCAGGTGAGACAGCGTACTC
>DLZA01000112.1:0-132 GCA_003447515.1 Paracoccaceae bacterium | reverse complement strand
TCACGCTTGTACCGTGTTTCCGTACCGTCCTTGGCCAGTTGGAATGGTCTTGGCAAAGATCTTGCCGTGCGTGTAGGGCAGCGCTTACTGATACCTGTCGTAGACGACGGCACGCCTAAAGAGCAAACACAG
>DLZA01000310.1:2037-2905 GCA_003447515.1 Paracoccaceae bacterium | reverse complement strand
GTGGACGTTCATTCGCTCATCAGGATCTCTATGATTGCATAAAATCGTTACTTCCTGATTTGCCGAGCTTCGTCTCAATGACCGCAAAAACTCCTGCAATGCAGCACCGTGGCTTAAAGCCCTTAGCAGACGCCGATGCTAACTACTTAAATTGAGCCACAGTTCAGTTTTGATAAAAAATTTTAAGTTAGCAAACGTTAATCTAAACACCTTCTCGAGGCGTGATGGGCAACTGTGTCGAAATGCCAACAGCTTGTTCAAAACGCTTTGCTGTGCGTAATAGGGCGGCTTCTCCTCTCGGTTTACCCATGATTTGAACACCAACGGGTAAGCCTTCTGATGTAAATCCGCATGGGACACTGATTGTTGGGCAGGCGGTCATTGTCAGCGCAAAAGTAATCGAAAACCAGTCAATATAGGTCTCGCAGGGCCTGCCATCGATCTCTGCTACGTAGCGTTGATCGACTGGGAATGGGGCGATTGAAGCAGCAGGGCAAATTAAAAAATCATGCGTTTCAAAGAATGCGGTGATTTTCTTATAGAGCTCAATCCGAGCACGCTCTGCGTCAAATATTTGGGATGGGGTAATATTCAAGCCACGTTCGATATTTCCGACAATCTCTGGTGCGATCCGGTTGCGAAACTTCGTCAGAATTGGCTCCATCATGGTTGCAAACAGGACGGCGCGAAGGGTTTGAAACGCCTCAAGCACACCGGAGAAATCAGGGATGTCATCTGTAACGTCAGCCCCGAGATCGGCAAACACCGTAGCCGCACCACCACAAATTTTTGCAATTTCCTTATCCATTGAAACAATGGAAAGATCGGGGCTGAATGCAACACGCTTTGGCATGCCAGTGCCGTGCAG
>DLZA01000310.1:0-1654 GCA_003447515.1 Paracoccaceae bacterium | reverse complement strand
CGCATCCAGCATAAGTGCCAGGTCATCAATATTGCGCGCCATCGGCCCTTCTACCCAAAGTGTATCCATAGATGGCAAGCGCATGCCTCGCGGTACCCGGCCCGGACCGGGTCGCAACCCGACAATCCCGTTAAACGCAGCAGGCGTGCGCAAACTGCCGCCCAGGTCATTACCTGTGGCGAGCCAAACCGATCCACTGGCCAGCGCCGCGCCGGACCCGCCGGAAGATCCCCCTGCACTTTTGCGCATATCCCAAGGATTGCGGGTCAGGCCATTAACAGGGTTAAAGGTGTGACCGCCCGCCCATTCTGGAACATTGGACTTGGCCACGGCAATTGCTCCATTGCTTTCCAACTGCCTAACTGTAGCGTCAGACTGCAGTGCAACATTATCGGCAAATATTGGGGAGCCATAGGTTGTCACAGCACCACAGAGGTCGTTGTAGTCTTTCACAGCGATAGGCAGGCCACAGAGCGATTTTGGATTTAGTGAATGCGCCTCTATGTCAAAGAATTTTGCTTTATCGCGAGCTTGCTCAAAACAATGAATAGGCAAAGCGTTAACTTTGGTATCGACAGCCTCAATACGCTGAATGGATGCCTCAACTAAATCGAGTGGCGAAATGTCTTTTGAACGAAGGCAAGCAACTGCTTCGGTTGCACTCATTTTGATAAGTTCATTGCTTGGATCACTCACCGTGAAGTCCTAACTCGGTTTCATTTCAATTCGAAAATTATTCCCTAAGAAACAAGTTACCAGCAGAAATCATGGCTGACTACTGCATTATCATTCATGGACTGGGAACGGCAGATTTCTCTCGCAAAGTAGACTTTAGGTATTGGTCGGCAAAGGAATAACTTGAGTTACAAAAAGCTTTACCCTGAAGTGACGCACAAATGAGGGCTGCTTCTCTGTATTAGAGACTGAGCTTTTACAGACGAACGCACTCACTACGCAGAACTTGGTCTTTTTCTACGTCAGACGTAGTCAAAGCCGTGGCTAATCCATTTCCATTGGTTGTACCGATAAAGAGTCGAGGATAGACCGCGAAGAGGCATGCCCTTGCTTTGCAGCTAGGCGAAACCACTTGGTAGCTTGAATATAATCTGGCAAAACACCTTTTCCTTTGCGATACATTTGTCCAAGATTAAACTGAGCCTCTACATCTCCTTGCTCGGCTAGGGGACGCAACACCTGTAGAGCAGTGGCGTAATCGCCAGCGCTGTATGCATCCATGCCTTTTTTAAAATTCTCTGCAGCCACTGGCGTAATGACGATAAAGGACAACATTGCAGCTAGGGCTAAAAACCTAAAACAGGTCACATCAAAGATTTTCGGAGTTACGTACAGCATAGCGATTATTGTCCTTTCTATCACGCCGTTGAGCCTTGGCTCTACAGGGGCAAAACGAACGCTACCTGAAACTGACGCATTAGTGACATCACTTAGCAAACGACGCTCTTTACTTTACCACTTAGCGTATTCGGTACGTCCATCCACCAGAGAAGCTAAAAAATTGAAAATGAAGTAATGGTATTCAATATCCGCTTATTCCAATGTCAGTCTAAGCACAAAATTTCTCCAAGTCATTTCTAGATTTTTATTTGTTCCAAATGACGCTGAGGACCTGTTATCCTGCAAAAGGAGTGACCAC
>DLZA01000122.1:746-4721 GCA_003447515.1 Paracoccaceae bacterium | reverse complement strand
TGAACGATCAAGGTAAATTTGTGGATGATTGCTTGATTTATCGGCTAGCGGTTAACAGTTGGTTGGTGGTGCATGGGACAGGCACTGGCATGGAGCAACTTTCAACCGTGGCTGCGTCCAAAAATTGTGCTGTTCTGTTTGATGACGATCTGCATGATATGTCGCTGCAAGGTCCAGTGGCTGTAGATTTTTTGGCACAACATGTGCCCGGCATTCGGGATCTCGCGTATTTTGGCATTCTTCAGACCAAACTGTTCGGCTGTGCGGTGATGATCTCACGTACTGGCTATACTGGCGAGCGCGGCTATGAAATTTTTTGTGGGCGCAAAGATGCGGTACATCTTTGGGACACCATACTGTCGGAAGGCGCCGGGATGGGAATTCGTCCAGTGCAGTTTTCCACTTTGGATTTGTTGCGCACAGAAAGCTATTTGCTCTTTTATCCTGGAGACAATTCAGAAACCTATCCATTCAACAATGAGACTTGCGGCGATACGCTTTGGGAGCTTGGTTTGGAATTCACTGTTTCTCCAGGCAAGACAGGCTTTATTGGCGCAGAAAACCACTATTCTGCAAAGGGCAAAGAAAGATTTAAAATATTTGGTGTGCAGTTGGAAGGTTCAGTTCCGGCTGATGAGGGCGCGGATCTATTACAAAACGGGCAGAGTATTGGCGTTGTGACTTTCGGGATGTATTCCGATGTCAACAAACACAATGTAGGCATTGCTCGCATGCCAGTGGCCTGTGCGGTTGCGGGAACTTCTTTGACTGTTCGCAATGGTGACGGTTTGGAAATTGCCTGTGTTGCGGCGGAAATGCCTTTCTATGACAAGGACAAAGTGGTTCGGGCCGTCAAAGGATGATCATGACAAGGCCTGTTTGCCGCGACGCAAACAGGCAAAACGTCTAAATTTGGGAGATAGGATCGTGATGTCGACATTTGAATTTCCTCCAAGTATCCGAAGCCGGCCAGTATATTGCGTGCTTCAAGCTCGTCCTGGGAAAGCTCACTTGATGATTGCTGACGCCGAAGGGGCAGAAGCGCTCATCGATCTTGCTCTTCGCGCACCAGAGCTAATGGCTAAAGCGCATGTGATCTACATCCCTAAGGCGACGGATTTTGGAGCTGCGTTGAAGGCTTTGAACCCGGCGCAATATTATGAGGGCCCAAGTTATTCTGCAGCGGTCAGCCGGATCAAGCGGGTGTTTTTGGATGCGTCGATGGGCTTGCAGATTTATTTGAGCGGCACCGAGGGACTTATGGGCCAAGCGCTAAGTGAAGCGATGCAGGCTGGTTATGATCACACCGCTATTCAAACTGAACATCGCGGCTCTTTAGCCCGACGCATGCAGTGCGTGCATTGCAAAGGCATCACAGAGGATGTGAGTAATGACCCGTTTCAATGCAGCCACTGCGGACTCAATCTCTTCGTTCGGGATCATTATTCGCGTAGGTTGGCAGCCTTTCAAGGGGTTTGCATTGATGCAGAAGAACCCGGCAATGTGCCCCCTTCCAAGGAACTTTATTCATGACTGGTACTGCTCCAAATTCAACTGCGCCTAAGACCGTTGGTGCAGCGAAACTCGCCGTACGTGTCTCGGCCATTACCACGTTAAACGCGCTTGTGACCCGTTTTGAATTCCAACGGATCGATGGGACTGACTTTCCAACATTTTCTGGCGGCGCCCATACTGTGGTTGAGATGATGGATGGAGAAAAGAAACGTCTGAATCCTTACTCGTTGATGTCAGACCCTGCCGAACTGAGCACCTACGCTATCTCTGTACGCCGTGATGATCAGGGGCGTGGTGGATCGCTATTTATGCATCAAAAGATCAAGGTTGGCGATGAAATGGCATTGAGCTATCCGGTTAATCTTTTTGTGCTGGATTTGCGGGCGCGCAAACATTTGTTTGTCGCGGGCGGCATTGGTATCACGCCTTTCTTGGCGCAGATTAAGCAGTTGGAGGCAATCGGGGGAAATTGGGAATTACATTACAGTTGCCGGAGCCCGGATTTGGGCAGTTATGTTGACGAGTTAACCGAAAACTATCCTCATGCCACCTCAGTTTATTACGATGATAAAAAGCAATCAATCGATTTAGATAATTTACTTGATGGACAGCCATTCGGTACGCATCTTTATGTCTGCGGGCCGAAAGGCATGATTGATTGGGTGCGCAAGACCGCTACAGCCACCGGTTGGCCGCAAGCCCATGTTCATCATGAAGAGTTTTTGGCGCCTCAACCGGGAAGACCCTTTGCAGTTCGTTTAAAAAAATCTGAACTAACAGTAGAGGTGGGCGCGCAGGAAAGTCTTTTGGAAGCCATAGAACGGCTTGGCGTAGACGCGCCCTACCTCTGCCGTGGTGGGGCATGTGGGCAATGTGAAACCGACGTATTGGACAGTGATGGGACCTTCCTTCACAGGGATCATTGGTTGGAGGATGATGAAAAAGAATCTGGTGAAAAAATTATGCCTTGCGTGTCTCGTTTTGAGGGCAAGATCCTTGTTTTGAATCGATAGGAGTATTCTGGTTATGACGCTTCAATTTAATACTGAAACTTTCCGCGATGATTATTCGTTTCATAACTCGCAACGTGCAATAGACCGCTTTCCATTTCCCTTCCACGAAGACAGTTACATGTATGCTGTGAATATGGAACGGCACCAAGGCGGCCCGGCCGATAGTGTTTACGAAAAGCGTTTTGATGTGGACGAACATTATGTGGCTGAGATGGCTGATCGGGCGAAGGTTCTAGATGATGATCCGCTGCGGTGCCAATCCTTGCCGCACATGACCTTGGCTGGTTGGGATTTGCTTGAACTGATCATGGTGTCAAAATCAGAAGAATATCCAGACTTTTTCGAATTGCACCGCGAGGGCCGTGAATGGTATTGGATCAACAAGCCTTTGGGTATTGAAGATCATTTTACTTTCATGGACGATACCACATTACCCTATGGCCCCATGGAATATATTACCCGGCAGACTCAGGGTGATTTTTGTGTCCTTGACCAACGGGAGGATAACCTGTGGATGGATGCGGGGATGGTAACTACCCAGGCCGATTGGAGCTTGGATTTCGATATTGGAATGAATTTTTTCGAATGGCACGCGCCTGTGCCTTTGGCTCATGAAAAAGGAATTTTCAAACGGGCTTTAAAATTCTTGCTCAATATCCAGCAAGGCGCACCGGCACGACGATTGAATTGGACCATGACAGTTAATCCACTGCTCGACACAAGCCCGGAAAACTACCACAAATGGGGCATCCAAAAAACTACGCTGACTTCGGAAAACATTGGTGCGAAACAGCATTTACGCGTGGAATTGCAAACATTCTTTAGGCTGCCGCGTTCAAATGCGCTAGTCTTTCCGATCCGTTGCTATTTGATGTCATTTCAAGATATCGTGAGTAAGCCTAAATGGGGCCGTAGATTGAATCGGGTGGTGCGAGATTTGCCTGAGGAATTAGCTGCTTATAAGGGTTTCATAGCTAATCGCCCTTTAATGCTAGACTATTTGTCACAGTTTGACGATGGGCTACCGACCTCCTTTGGGGTTTGGCCAGACGAACACATTACCCCAACTTTGCAGCGATAAATTTTTTATCAAGAAACTTTAGGGAGTTCAGCTGTTTTGTGGGTAGCTGATTATGGAGAGATAACGGGCGGGAAGCTGTACCAGCTTCTCCGGTCCATGCGGGCTGTCAGCATCAAAAAATAATGTGTCACCTGCGGCCAGTTTGTAAACCTCATCTCCATGGCGATAATCGACTTCGCCCTCCAGCATGTAGATGGTCTCGATGCCGCCATGTTGGAAGGTTGGAAATACATCCGCCTTGGTTGAAAGGGTGATCAAATATGGCTCGACGATCACCCCGCTGGTATTTGCACCTATGTGTCCCAGAAGATTATATTGATGGCCCGCCCGAGTGCCGGCCCGCTCCGTCTCAACCCCTTCGCCATG
>DLZA01000122.1:0-348 GCA_003447515.1 Paracoccaceae bacterium | reverse complement strand
TTTGCAAGTGTCTGCAAAGTTTTGAGTGATGGAGAAGTGTTGCCGTTCTCAATTTTGGATAGCATACCAATTGATAGGCCCGTGAGGCTGGCGAGCTCAGCGACCGTCACTTCTTGACGCCGCCGAAAGGCGCGCACTTCGCGACCAATTGCCACCTCAAGAATTTTTTCACGTCCCTCGCGTACTCGATGGGGATCTTGTGTAAGTTTTGCTACCATTTCCGGGGTGATTTTCTCAACATTCATCATTTGACCTCAATGTTATATTATGACCTCTTGATCTTTGGGTCAGTTTTCCTCTTAGTATAGTATTTATGAATGACACGAAAATCCAGTCCGTTGGTTTCCT
>DLZA01000009.1 GCA_003447515.1 Paracoccaceae bacterium | reverse complement strand
ACAAACATCCCACTGCAGTTAGAAATGATCCTGCCAGGCCGGGGCAGTGCCACCCAGGACATCGCTAAAATCTCGCTTGCATTGAAACGTTCAGGCGTTGCACCTAACGCGATAATCATCACCCAAGCCCATGACATGGCGTCCTTTCAGCCGGGTGACCCGCGTCCGCCCGGTCCGGATTATTCGGAAATGGCTGTGGCTGCCCGAGCGGCATTTCCGGGTATCCCGATCGGCGGCGGGGTTGTCGCGTTCTTCACAGAACTCAACCGCTTGCCGGTACCAATTGGGTTATTCGATTTTGTCGTTCACACCGTCTGTCCGGCAGTTCACGCGGCCGATGACCAAACTCTTATGGAAAATCTGGAGGCTGCCAAATGGATATTCGCCTCAACCCGGCAGATGATCGGCACCACAAAGTACCAACTAGGACCAAGCTGGATCTCGTCGCGGGTAAACCCCTATGGAACGTTGGCCCTCTCAAATCCCGCAAATGAACGTATTTGTCTTGTTGAAGAAGACCCAAGGCAATTCGGCCTTTTTGGCGCGGCGTGGTTGCTGGGGCTTGCCGCGGCAGCGGCGCAAGCGGGTCTCAGCTCAGTCGGCCTGGCTTCAATATCTGGCCCTCAAGGGCTGATCCGCCGCGGGCAAGTAGCCAAACCACAGCGGCATCCCACTGCAAAAGTTGTTCCAGCCTACCACGTCCTTGCCGGGCTGGCCGCCCGCCGGTCTAATGCCTGCATCTCAACGACATGCGACAATCCTTGTAAGCTAGCAACCCTTGCAATTGAAACGGACGCTGGGCCGGAATTATGGCTCGCCAATCTAACAGCGGAGAAACAGCGGATAAGGGCAGTTGGCTTGCACAAAAAATCAGAAATCCACAGAATAGACTCGACGCATTTTTCCGCAGTTGCACAGGCAGATTTCTTGGCGATGCCGGGCACGAAGGTCGATGGTGCGGCTGGCTTCACACTTGCGCCCTATGCAACTGCACGGATTAGTCCCGTGATATGAAACTGATCACTCCTTGGAACATTGACTCCTATGCCTCTATTGGCGACCGACCGACTGTTCGAAGCCGTATTTAGTTTGCCCCCAGGCGTTATGATTTCAGGAGCCATGCGACAGGCTGTCCACTGGTCAAACCCTGCACCTTCTCAACGATACTTTGCGCATCTATGCCAAAATGACGGTAGAGGTCGGCAATCGTCCCGGTCTGACCAAAATGTTCGACGCCCAAAGGAACCGTCTGGTGTCCGATCACTGAGCCTAGCCAGGCAAGCGTTGCCGGGTGTCCATCAATCACGGTTATCAAGCGACCATGCGAGGGAATGTACTCGAGCAACGTTTCAATGTGGCTTTTTGCATTGGTTTGTCCTTTTGCACGTGCTCTTTGCGCGGCTGTCCAGCCAGCGTTTAGCCGATCGGCAGACGTCACGGCCAATATACCAATATCTCGTCGGAATTCTCCGATTATTCCGGCCGCTTTTATCGCTTCGGGTGCGATCACACCCTGATAGGCAATAACAACTTCACAGTTTGGCCCAGGTTCGCGCAACCAGTAGGCGCCATCAATAGTTCCCTGTCGAAATCTATCATCAATGCGCTTACCTGGTTGCTCAATCGGGTTGGTGCTGAGCCGCAAATAAACCGAGCCGCCGGTTTCATCGCGCAACCAGGTGCGCTCATCGGGATCGTCTGAACCATCACGCTGCAAATAGTCAAAGGACCATTCCATAATGATCGCCAATTCATCCGCGAAGGCCGGTTCAAAGGCCGCCAAGCCGTCCTGGCTGATGCCGATGAGAGGCGAACCAATGGATTGATGCGCGCCGCCTTCGGGCGCTAGCGTTACGCCTGAAGGCGTACCGACTATCATGAATCGCGCGTCTTGATAGCACGCATAATTTAAGGCATCGAGGCCACGGTGAACGAATGTGTCATAGACTGTACCAATGGGAATAATTCGTTTGCCAAATAAGCTGTGTGACAGACCCGCAGCGCCCAACAAAAGAAAAAGGTTCATCTCCGCAATACCAAGCTCAAGGTGCTGACCTTCGGGCACAAAGTTCCATTTTGCCGTTGACGGAATGCGCTGTTCGATAAAGACATCTGCCTTTTCATTCCGAGCGAATAGCTTGCGCCGATTGACCCACGGTCCAAGGCTCGTAGTGCCCGTCACATCGGGTGACGTTGTCATAATCCGTGTTGCTAGGTCACTATCGCCCTTCGCCAAATCATCAAGGATCTTTCCAAACGCAGCTTGAGTTGAAATTTGACTGTTGGTCGGGGTATCGATTCTAGGCACAGGCAATGCAGCGTCAAAATACCTACGCATGCCTTTGGCAAAGAACGGAGCGGTGTCCATAAAATTTTGGAACATGGGCTTATCCGTGACTGTCGCTAATGGTTCCCACTCCTGCCCCTCAGGCACACCCATTTGGGCCTGCCAGTCGGCCATCTGCGCCTTATTCATCAATCCACCATGATTATCCTTGTGTCCCGCAATCGGCGTACCCCAACCCTTAACGGTGTAGGCTAGAAAACAAACAGGGTTCTCGTGATCGACGCTAGCAAACGTCTCTGCCATCGTTTGCACACAGTTGCCACCTAGGTTCTCCATCAATGCGGCCAACTCATTATCATCACGAGCCTCGAGCAAGGCTGTCACCGTGCCCTGATCGCCCAGATCATCCATCAAGCGTTTGCGCCAGACGACACCGCCTTGATATACCAGCGCAGAGTAATCCTGATTGGAGCATGCGTCGATCCAATTGCGCAGCCCATCGCCTCCAGGCTCTTTAAACGCAGCGCGCTGTAACGCCCCATATTTCACTCGCACAACGTCCCAACCAAAGGCATCAAAGATTTTTTCGACTCTTGCGAAAAGCCCTTCGCGCACGATACCGTCCAGAGATTGGCGGTTATAGTCAATAACCCACCAACAGTTACGCAAATCGTTTTTCCAGCCCTCTTGCAGTGCCTCATAAATGTTCCCTTCGTCTAGTTCGGCATCGCCGACCAGCGCTACAATGCGCCCGAGCGCAACATCTGCACCCCACTCCTTAGCTGTAATATAATCCTGAACCAGTGATGCAAACGAAGTAATTGCGACACCCAAACCAACCGAACCAGTGGAAAAATCTACGTCATCCACATCCTTCGTACGGCTCGGATAACTTTGTACACCACCCAGTCCACGAAAGTTCTCCATCCGCGTGCGGTCCAGATTACCCATCAGATATTGTATCGCATGAAAAATAGGACTGGCATGAGGTTTTACTGCTACGCGATCTTCGGGACGCAAAGCACTGAAATACAGTGCAGTCATAATTGACACCATAGAAGCCGAGCTTGCCTGGTGCCCGCCAACCTTTATTCCGTCCTTTTTAGGGCGCAAGTGGTTGGCATGGTGTATCATCCAATGGGACAACCAAAGTAGCCGCTGTTCCATGGTTTTGAGGAGCGATATGTACTGTTTCATAACCCTACAGTATGCAATATTGCTCGCAGAATGAGACTAAAATCACCGTTAAAGTAACGAACATGCATCGGAAGTCTGCGCAATATTGACAAATTTTGGTGATTTTGACTAATATTTTAAATGGACGCAATAGATCTCAAAATTCTCAAAGCGCTGCAACAAGATGCTCGCCTGACCCATCAAGACCTCAGCGACCGCGTGGGGTTGTCACCCACGCCCTGCGCTCGGCGTATTCGCAAACTAGAGCAAGACGGAATGATTACCGGTTACGCTGCGCAGATAAATGAAGAGAAGGCAGGATTTGGATTTTCGGTTTTTGTATCTGTGCGACTTGACCAGCAGGTTGATGATCGCCTGCGAGACTTCGAAGCTGAGGTCCGCCTCTTTCCCGAAATCGTTGATTGCTGGCTAATGACGGGCCGGTTTGATTATCTGGTCCGCGTGGCAGTGCGTGATTTGCACGAGTTTGAGAGGTTCCTAACCGGCCGGCTCAACAAAGTTGTTGGGATCGCTTCGTTAGAGAGTGCTATCCCAATCCGGCGTGTTAAAAACGCAGTAAATCGTTTACAATAACACCGAAGTCAAACTAATCAAATAGCAGCTTGATATTTACACCGGTCCGGTCTTGCGGCTTACACCAAATCTGGGCTACGGCCTAAGACCATTGATTATGAGAGATGAGACTTCATTAATTATTATTTCGGCATCTAAGGGCTCCTCAGATGTTTGACCCAGCATAAATTTGGCTTCTTCGGCTAAAACAGCATACTGCTCAGTCAAAGCCCAGATGTGAAACTGAAGAAGAATTGGATGAACTTCCCGAATTTGACCCCGGTCGATCCATTGGGTAATCTGCTCTGCTGCACGAAGAGTGGCTTCTCGTGATCCCATCCAGTGGTCCCGAAGTTGCATGGCACCACTCATTACCTCACGGACAAATAGTCTGACTTCGGCAGGGCGGTCTAAAGAATATCTTACCTTTCGTTTAATATAGTCCCGAAAAAAAGCCTCAGGACCTTTTTCCAAGGAAACCCCAGCATAGATTTCTTCCCAAGTTCCAACAATTTTTTTCAGAACTTCCTGATACAGTTCTTCCTTGCTAGATATGTAGTAATGCAATTTTGTTTTAGAAATACTTGCACGATCAGCGATGCCCTGAGTCGAAGCACCACGCATACCGTTTTCAGAAAACTCAAGAATCGCTGCTTGATAAATTTCTTCTTTTAACTCAGCGCGCTTTGCAACAAGATCTTGGCGATTACTCATTTTTTTTCCGGAAGATAAGCAGTCGCTTCGACTTCAACGATGACCTCGTCCGATGGCATCATGGCTGAAACCTCTACAACGGTCGATACAGGAGGAGTATTGGGGAAAAACATCCGCCTGACATTGTTGTAGCGTGGGAAATCTGACAAGTTGCGAAAATACTGAACCAGCTTGAATACGTCATCTATACTTCCACCAGCCTCAATCATCGTTGCTTGTATACTGTTAAATATATACCAACTCTGTGCCAGTATCGGACCGTCCTTCATGTCAACCGAAAACTCTCCTGTTTGACCGATTGTAAGTCCTGTACCATTTGGAAGGTCTTCGAACCCCTTAATGATCTGTCCGCTTGTGGGTTCAACAGCGATCACCCCGGACAGAAAAATGAAGTCGCCACGGCGCAGCCATGAAGAATATCGTGCCAAAGGCTTTGCGGTCATGTTAATCACCTGATTTTCTTTAATGTGCTTTCAACCCGCTTCAAGAACTTTGTTCTATCAGCGTTTGAACTATGATTCATATTATATATTTGGCGCCAAACGACTTTACAACCAGGTGCAAAAAGCGCTCTCAGACCTCGTGTCCAAAGCTTGCGGCCCGGGTCACCAATTATCCGAATCCACCACCAAGGCGAACCAGACGAAGTAATACCAACGAAGTACCGAATATGGCGCATCTTGGGCTTGGGGCGCCGTTGCTTGGTTTCTGCTACTTCAAAAGCAATACCCGGAAGCCATACCCGCTCCAACCAGCCCTTCAACATCGCTGGAGCGCCATAAAACCAAGTTGGGTAGATCACCACTAAAGCCTCAGCCCATTCTAGATCATCACCATGGTCCGAATGTTTCGAGATGATCCTATCGGTATGAGTGAGGTAGTCATCCCATTCTTCTTTAGTAAGGATTGGCTGAAACTCTTCGCGGTAGAGGTCATGCATACGAAGTTCGTGGCCTGCCGCCTCGAGAGTACGGCAGGCCATATCAAAAAGGGACGCGCCATAGCTCTCACTACTCGGATGACAGAATATCACCAAAATTCGCAAAATCTCAGCCTTTCTTATTTGAGATCCATACCGACCTTTTTGTTAACAAACTGAGATGTAGCAACTTTGCTAACATCCAAGCTACCTGCCTCTAAAATGCCAGCTTCGACAGCGAGATCATAAAAGGCTTGCACACGGGCCATATCAATAGCACCAATGCCAACTTCTAGTTGATTACCGCTATCTATGATGCCTAAGGACTTAAGCTGCTTAGTTTCCTTGACCAGTTTCTCCAGCGTTTGGTCCGGATTTGCTGACATGATTGCAGCATTTCCAGCAGAGTTGTCACCATAAAGATAGTTATACCAACCAACAGTGGATGCATCGATAAAGCGTTGAACCAAATCCGGGTTATTTTCGACCATATCAACTCGAGCCTCGATAGTTGTCGAATATGTGCTCCACCCTTGATCGGCCAACAAAAAGGTTTCCACGTCAGCACCTGCCGCAGCAGCATAAATTGGCTCAGCCGTCCCGTAGGCCTGCTGGACCATCTTTTTATCATTCAAAAAGGCAGCGAGATTATAGCCGTAAGGGCGCAGGCTTTCATCCTTAAAACCATGTTCGGCTGTCATCCACTTCCAAAAACTAAACTGACCGTCTTTGGAAACCAGAATTTCTGGTGCATTCGCCAGATCATCCCAGCCAGAATATTGGCCCTTATGTGCAATAATAGCTTGTGGATCTTTCTCAAAGTACGATGCCACCACAATTGTTGGAATTTCATTCCGGACACTGTCCATCGACAAAAGTAGGTTACCAGTCATCAGAAAATCTACCTTGCCAGCAGGCAGCATCGGACGGTTATTCATCTGTGGACCACCCATCTGGATATCTACGTCCAAGCCATATTTTTCATAAGTTCCGTCAGCGAGCGCCTGATAAAAACCACCATGGCCTCCTTGGGCCAGCCAGTTTGTTGCAAAGGCAACTTTATCATTAGCCCACACTGTAGATGCAATTAAGGTCGCAGTGAGCGATACTATTAATTTGGTAATCATTTTCTTGTACTCCCTTTGGTTATATTTTGTTTTAGTTCCTAGCCATTTCTGGCCTCCAACCCCGGGTTTTCCCCGGATTCATCAGGCCGTACGGATCGGCCTCCTTTTTGAACTCGATCTGAGTCGAATCTATATCCTTCATGCCACCGTCCTCAATTGTGATGACATGCGGATCGAAGATCATGCATCCATCTTTTTCTTCCATTTCACGGATGATCTCGTATGTGCGTTCTTTGCTCGTCCATCGCAAGATTGGCAAAGCGAATATCTGAATCTGACCATCCATTCGTGCCATTTCGTGATGAAAAAAAAGCTCGTCGCCGTAGCGCTTCATCTGCCTTTCAACTAGTTTTGGATCAAAAGGTCGGGGGTAGGCTACTTGTAAATAGGTCCAGATTGAGGGCTCCTGTTTTAACGCCTGTAGCGTCGTATGGTTCCAGCCACATTCCCAGGCCGGAGGCAAATTGGCCTCCTCTATCTCATGCAACGTTTTTGCCAGACTGACGGTGCCGCCCGCATCCTTTACACGAGCGGTGTAATCTGCCATCGCTTCGGGAGCAATCATTGAGAAAACTGCATCAAGTTCGGAAGGAAAATAGTTAGTCAACTTCCGGTAATATTGTGCGAAACGGCGTTCCACCACAGTCATCAGAAAGGCATCCAGGTTTTCTTCTTGCGCCTGTTTGGCAAAATCCAAAGCCGCTGCATAGTTGTTAAATAGAGCTATGGTATGGCTCCAGTCCTTTGCAGGGGTCAGAGCGTAATCCATTGCTGTGATAATCCCATTCGTCCCGTAAGCGTGCTGTGCTTTTAGGATATCTTTGCCTTGCAATTCGATGATACGAGGCTTTTCTTCAACCGTCACGATGCGCAAATATGTGATATTCTCTCCGTCACGCAGCATCCCATTGCGAAGCGAACCAATTCCACCAGAACCTCCAGAAACAAAACCACCCATTGTTGCCAAACGTTTGGTCGATGGAAACATCGATAGCATCTGACCACTCTCACTCACAGCCTTTTCCACCTGTTCTATCCGCGCTCCTGCCTCACAGACCACACGTCCGTCTAAGATTTTAAGTACTTTATTAAGCTTGGTAATTTCGAGAATCACACCGCCCTCAGTTGGCACGCATTGGCCATAGTTGCCGGTACCACCACCACGAATTGTCAAAGGAATTCGGTGGCGGGCAATTGCGGAAGCCACTGTAATTATCTCTTCTTCAGACTTGGGCTGCACAAGCAACTGGCCTACACAATCGTCTAACTGATCCTTCAATATGGGAGAGTACCAGAAATAGTCCTTGGATTTCACAGCCAATACCTTAGCATCGTCTTTAAACGAAATATCACCAATGTCAGAGACAAAAGCCTCTAGTTGTTTTGTCGATGCGCTCATGCTGCCTCTTTTCCTACTGATTGCGTACGGCCGGCGCGAAACACCTGTCGTAATGCGTTTGGATTGCGCAGTGCTTCCTCCCAGCTTTGACCTTCAATCAAAACAAAATCTGCACTACCACCAATCTTAATTTCGTTTATCTCGCGACCCATAGCGCGAGCCGGATTGGTCGTTATCGAATCTAACCAGTCCGCTGGTGCCAGATGCGCGACAATCGAAGCGTTCCGCAAAACGTCCAGTGCGTCATAGGTGCCCATCGAAAAGAACGGATCAGCTACATTGTCGGCCCCCAGCAACACCGGTACGCCAGCGGCGCGAAGTTCATGCATCGGGGCCAGACCACGCAAACGCGGCGTTTTACCGTTTTGGTTATCTTGCAACCATAAGTTAGTTGTTGGCAAAACTGTCAGCGCAACCCCAGCGTCTGCCGCCTTAGCGATGACGCGGGAAACTTCGGCCATTGGGCGAACTGATAACGAACAGGCATGGCCACAAAGCACTCGACCAGCCATGCTGAATTGCTGAGTTAGGTCGACTATCCGGTCAAAAGCGGATGCCTCTGGTTCCAACCCCTCGTCAACGTGGAAGTCCAACATTAATTCGTAATGTGCCGCGTTCCTGAAAACCTGTTCTAAGAGTATATCTAAGTTTTCATTACGATACACAAAACTCCCCATAACCTCGCTGTCCTTATGAACTTGGGATGCGATGGCCGTTCCACATTCCACATCACCAAGCATATCGAGTGGAGTAAGGGATGCCCTTTGTATTGCAATTTTCCCACGCCAATCCTGCATTATCTCGCCCAACACACTCCATGCGAGCGGCGCCTCCTTCTGTGTCCAATCGACATGGCTGCGCATGGCAGAAATGCCATTTTGATAGGCCTCCGCCAATGCCTTCTCTATCCTATCGCGCAGGTCAGCTTCGTTCCAATTCAATGCATCCGTTGCCATCGCTTCGATAGCCCCAAAAAGCCCAGGTTCTGCTGGCTGGCAGCGGTTCGCTGTAAATGTTTTATCCAAGTGAACATGCGGGTCGACTGGAAGGGGAAGAATTACCTGCTGGGCCGATCTAATGCTGGGAGATATTGATGCTATCGTTCCGTTTTGCACAGAAATATCAACCACGCGTCCCTTTAGAAGTATATCCTGAAGTTCAGTTTTCACGGCGAATCTCGCTTTCATGCCAATGACCCAGAACTTTGCGAGACGCCCAACTGGTTAAAAGGAAAATCACAATGCCTAGCAAAGAAACTAAAACCAGCGCGGCAAACATTCGTGGGATTTCACTTCGAAAGCTACTCTCAATAATCCGGCTGGCAAGGCCAGTGTGCTGACCCGCAGCACCAGCAACGAACTCGGCGACTACGGCTCCGATCAATGCGAGTCCACCAGCTACCTTTAACGCTGCCATGAAATAGGGTAATGCCGAGGGTGCGAGTAGGTAGCGCAGCCGCTGCCAGGGCGATGCTCGATACATGGTAAACAGATCACTTAGGTTGTGGTCCGCCGAACGAAGGCCAATCACAGTATTTGACAAGATAGGGAAAAAGGCAACGATCCAGGCACAGATTAAAAGTGCTGCAAAAGTACTGTCGACGTAGATTAAGATTAATGGCGCGATTGCAACCACTGGGGTGACTTGCAGGATTACCGCGAATGGAAATAGGCTAAGCTCAACGGGTCGCGAAAGGGCAAAGAGCGCGCCCAGAAGCACGCCACCTATAATTGCAAGTCCAAGCGAAAAGAACGTGAGTTTAACTGTAAACCAAGAAGATGCCATCAGTGACGGCCCATCCTTAATCAGCGTTTCGGCAATTAAGCTCGGTGCCGGTATCAAGTACTTTGGAATTTCATAATGCCAAACCAGATATTCCCATAAGCCCAGAGCAATAATCAGTACAGTGATTGGCATAACCCACGTCAAAATTTGTTCCCGCCATGCACGGCGAAGCTGAGCGGTATTGACTGGCGCGTCCAGATCTTCAGTGATCGATGTCGTTTGCATTAAGCGTTCCTTTCAAGGTTTCTGACACTTTGCGGGCTTCAGCCGTGAATTCGGGGGTCGTTCGCCATTCATCTTTAGGAGGCCAGGGCCTTTGCATCGGCATATCTGCTACCAACCTTCCGGGGCGGGCTGCCATAATGATGATGCGGGTCGACAGATAAACTGATTCAAAAACTGAATGAGTGACGAAAATCACTGTCAGCTTGTTCTCATTAGCTAGTCGGACGACATCATCATTTAATTTCGAGCGTGTCATCTCATCCAATGCAGCAAATGGCTCATCCATCAGAAGAATGCGTGGGCGAGTCACCAACGCACGGGCAATCGACACCCGCATTTTCATTCCACCAGACAATTCCCGGGGATAAGAGCCTTCGAAGCGTGTTAAGCCAACTTCTTTCAATATATCCTTCACTCGCGCCTCTACATCGGAACGTTTCAGACCTGCAAGCCGAAGTGGCAAGTAGACATTATCAAACACTGTGGCCCACGGCATCAGTGTAGGCTCCTGGAAAACAAAACCTAAATCTTGTTCAGAGACGCCAGATTGTGGAGTAATCTCAATTGTACCCGCAGTAACTGGAAGCAATCCCGCGATCATTTTTAGGGCTGTAGATTTTCCGCAGCCTGAGGGGCCCAGAAAAGTGATGAACTCACCTTCTCGGATATCCAAACTTATGTCATCCACTGCTAGCATGGATTGGCCAAACTTCTTGGACACTCTAGTCAACCTGATGATAGGGTCATTGTTCATGCGAATGCATCCGGGTCAGCTGCATTGTCCAGGAAAGATAATGGCATGCGGTTCACTTCTTCAAAAAGTTTGACCAATTGATCGGCGGCATATTCGATGACCTGTTTCCCTTTTTCAGCTGTAGCGGCGGCGGCATTACCACAAGCACCCGCGGGATTCATATCCTGTGCTTGCCAACCTAGCTTACCAGCGGTCGACAGTCCAAGATGTGTATTTTCGTTCGCGATATTTACAATTGCAGGATGAAAATTACGTGCATGTTCCATCTGAACGTGTTCAGGGTGCAGGGCCAGCATGACGCTTGTCTCCATCTCTCCCGCATGGATACCAAAGCGATTTTCGGCTTCTGAAAATACCCCATTTGGCATCCCCATGCCAAACCAGTTTGCGGCAACTGTCAGCATCTTGTGTTTGACTCGCAAGTCGCGTGCAACGATGTCCATCGGCGCGATCTGGCCTCCATGCGAGTTCAGGAAGACCATTTTGCGCACCCCTGCCGCGGCAACGCAGTCGCCAATTTCAGTCCACATAGCTATCAGTGTCTGTGAAGAAAACGTCAATGTTCCAAGCCATTCAGAATGTTCATTAGATTTCCCGATGGGCATCGTCGGTAGGAATAGTGCCGGTATGTCGTCAGGGAGCCGGCTGACGGCAGATGCGACTATTCCGTCTATAATCGCTTGATCCACTGAAAGTGGGAGGTGTGGGCCGTGCTGCTCAACCGCACCAACTGGCAGAACAGCGATCAAATTTTCATGGTCAAGCTGCGCAAAATCACGTGCTGTGTACTCTGACCAAAATCGGTGTTTCATCCCTTCCCCTACCGTTTCTTTATGCTCTTATAACTCGGCTACCAAGCGTGGTACATCGAAACAATATAGTTATGTTATACGGGTTTTATATTTTATCAAGCCAATTGATCTGACCAAATGGATTGAAGCGGATGGGTACCCTTCTGAAAAAGTAATAGATCTTTTCTTTGAGTTTCGAATAATGTGGACTTTGGTCGCCCGTGTGGTGAGCCGTACAGGATTTGAACCTGTCACCCACTGATTAAAAGTCAGTTGCTCAACCAACTGAGCTATAAATTAATGTTCGCTCATACGATTAAAAAA
>DLZA01000318.1 GCA_003447515.1 Paracoccaceae bacterium | reverse complement strand
TTGCTGTGGCGACAGGCCGGTGGAGGCTCACAAATACCACGCACCTGAAAACTGCACAGGTCGAGTTCAGTTCAGAGCGATCCGAAGACCACCTTACAGAAATGCAAAGTTTTCAGGTTGAAGTGCAGCACAACCTATAGATCAGCGGCCAATCCGCATTTTATATCCGGTATGAGGATCTGGCAGGATGAGATATCGTGAATGGCATCGCGCGCTTTTTGAGCTCACAATCACAATTGGAACGCCTATAGAAAAATCTCAAACGCCAAAACCCACGGCCAATTGCCGAAAAGGTTGCCAATTTTAAGGAACTTGCAACCGCAGTATCATCGATCCATTGGTTCGGTCTGGCGCAAACCCCCAACTTTAAACCCAAACCTGGCGCCACCATCCCCCACTATGGCGCCATGCCAAAATTTCCCGTTTTATTTTTGCCAATTTCGCCCTGATCAGACAGGCACGTCGAGACTTGGCCGGCGGCATTGGACCAAACGGACCTACAGGAGCTGCAGTGCAATTTTGCCCAAAAACCACTAAGTCGCTGGAAAAACACCCATCCTAATCATCGCAGTTTCATAGTTGTGCATCACCCAATCGTGCGCCTATGAAGTATTTTACCGACATATCTTGCCAATTAAAGATGATCGCTATGCAGAATTGCACAGGGGGCTGCGCCAGATGAGTAATAGTGCGCACCCAGATGATCCGCCCCTGTCAACCAGGAAATACGCAGGTGCTTCGGCAAATTCCTAAATTTTCTTACATTTAATTTAGCCGACCAAACTGCCTTACGAGTTGACAGGGCCTAGGCCAGTCAATCAAAAATTATCCAGTGTTTTTGCAAATTCGCTGTGCCACATATTTGCGTGCGCGCAGAGGCTTTGGAAGGGGACTTAAAATTGTTAACCTAACAGGTTGGGCTGACATGGCAGCCTCTGCCACACGCACCCCTACCGCAAGACCAGCGCTGTCAGAAATCTACGATACGGAGCTCGAATCTTTGGCCCGCGCGGCCTATGCTACCGATTATGCCAATTTTGAGTTTAAGCCATTAGAATTTTAGGCCGCGACCGAGTTCGGGCCTTCCTGCAAGATTGCGAGTAAGGTGCTAGCACTCTCATTGTTACGCAGCTTCATGCACACATCAGGGTCCCGCAGTGTCCGCGAGACGAGGGCCAATGCCTTTAGATGTTCCACACCGCTATTCAACGGCGCAAAAAGCGCGAAGACCAGATCAACCGGCTGACGATCGACAGCATCAAAATCAATTGGACGATCAAGTTTGATGAAACATCCCACTATGCGATCAAGGCTTTCAAGTCGTGCATGGGGCAGGGCGACACCTCGCCCTACACCCGTTGGGCCCAAGTTTTCACGCTCCAAGAGCGCCTCAACCGCACCATCACGGTCCATACCGTAAACTTGCGCCGCCATAGCGGACAGGTCTTGGAACAGACGTTTTTTGCTGCCAACAGCTTGCGCGCTCCGCACAGCATCAGGATGAATGATTTCAAGTAGATCCATTATTAATCCTCGCTGTATTTTGGCTTAGGCCGGGTCGACCCATCCAATGTTGCCATCGTCACGGCGGTATACAACGTTTACTCCATTGTGACCTTCGTTTTTAAAGACGAGGACCGGCGCGCCCGCAAGTTCCATTTGCATCACTGCCTCTCCCACAGACAGAGATTGGATTTTTTGCTCCATCTCCGCCACAATTAAAGGCTGCAAACTTTCCGGCTCGTTGTCGATCGAATCGCTCTGTTGGGCGAGGATATACGAGGATGCTTCCGAGAATTCAACGGGCTGAGCGCGTTCTTTATGATGATCTTTCAATCTGCGCTTATATCTGCGCAATTGCTTTTCCAATTTTTCAGCAGCGGCGTCAAAAGCGGCATATATTTCATGGTCATGCGCTTTAGCTACCGCCGTTAATCCAGTAGACAAATGTACACTCACCTCGCAAACAAATTCATTAGAGCTTCGCGAAAATATAACCGAAGCATCGGTTGGTCGCTCTGCGTATTTTAAAGCGATGGCATCCACAACGGATTTGACATGCGTCTGAAGTGCAGCGCCAATGTCGATTTGTTTTCCGGAAATTTGATAAAGCATTTGGTCTCCTTTTTATCAGCCTTAAAATGACCAGCTAAGGACGCGATAGGCCACATCAATCACGCCTCACGATCCCAAAAATGGTCGCAAGCTGCGGGGTGCAGTTTGTTTGAATTGACTGAATATTATGACAACATGTCACAAGGCTATTTGGCCAAATATCAAGGGTAATTGTCAACTCAAAATTGAAAATTAACTCAATCTAAAATTTTCGCCCAAATAGACACGCCGTACATTTTCGTCCTCAACAATTTCTTGCGCGGTGCCGCTACGTAGAACCATGCCCTCATGCAAAATATACGCGCGGTCGACGATATCAAGGGTTTCTCGAACATTGTGGTCTGTGATCAGCACCCCAAGACCGCGCTTTTTCAACTCTGAGACCAAGTTGCGAATTTCTCCAACCGCGATTGGATCCACCCCCGCAAAGGGCTCATCCAACAGCAAATATTTTGGGTTTGCAGCCAAGGATCTCGCAATTTCAACCCGCCGACGCTGGCCACCGGACAGGGCAAGCGCTGGAGAAC
>DLZA01000316.1 GCA_003447515.1 Paracoccaceae bacterium | reverse complement strand
CGTTCGACGCTGTGTGCCGCATCAGAGAGTGTCTTCACAAAAGCAAGAACATCCGAAATGGGTTCGCCTTTGCCCATCTTTTCCACGATTGCGGAGCCCACTACAGCGCCATCGGCGACTGCAGCCATTTCGGCAGCTTGTTCAGATGTCTTGATTCCAAAGCCGATGCAGACGGGGAGGTCTGTAGAACGCTTGATGCGAGCGACCTCTTGGCCGACGGTTTCTGCGTTTGCAGAGCCCGCGCCTGTAATGCCGGCAATGGCGACGTAGTAAATAAAGCCTGACGTATTTTGAAGTACTTTGGGTAAGCGTTTTGCGTCCGTTGTTGGTGTAGCAAGCCGAATAGGATGTAAGTCCATAGCAATCGCGGGGATTGCAAATTCAGTGTCTTCTTCAGGGGGAAGGTCGACAATGATAAAGCCATCGATGCCCGCGGCTTTGGCGTCTGCAAGAAAAGCGTCAACACCGTGAAAATAAATTGGGTTGTAGTAACCCATAAGCACAATAGGAGTGGTATCATCAAACTTGCGAAACTCGGCCGCCATGGCAAGCGTTTTCTCCAGCGTCATTCCATTCTCGAGTGCTCGCTGGCCCGCAAGTTGGATGGCCTCTCCATCGGCCATTGGATCGGTGAAAGGTACCCCGAGTTCGATTATATCAACGCCCGCAGCGGGAAGACCCTTCATCAATTCAAGCGTGGCTTTGGGAGATGGATCGCCGGCCATGATGTAAGATACAAATGCGGACTTGCCCGCGGCTTTCAGTCTGGCAAATTTTGCGTCGATACGTGACATTTTGGCCTCTCGAGTTCATGCAACTTTCACTTGCGCGAAAGGGGCGGGGAAAGCAAGTGGAATGGTGGTTTTTCTTGACCTTCGACGTTGGGCTGATAGTGGGATTGTCAACTTTAAGATAAATCACAACGAGGTGTCGAGATGGGCTTTAAAACTGGGATTGTTGGAATGCCAAATGTTGGTAAATCCACATTATTCAATGCGCTGACTAAGACAGCAGCGGCGCAGGCGGCAAACTTTCCGTTTTGTACTATTGAACCCAATGTTGGCGAGGTTTCGGTTCCAGATGTGCGGCTCGATAATCTGGCCAAGATGGCGCAGTCTAAGTCAATTATCCCTGCACGTATGACCTTTGTGGATATCGCGGGGCTAGTTAAGGGCGCATCAAAGGGAGAGGGGTTGGGGAATCAGTTCCTGGCAAACATTCGCGAATGCGATGCGGTTGCACATGTGCTGCGGTGTTTTGAGGACGATGATATCACTCATGTTGATGGACGTGTGAACCCCGTTGAGGATGCACAAACTATTGAGACGGAGCTGATGCTTGCAGACTTAGAGAGCATTGAAAAGCGTTTGACAGGATTGGTGCGCAAGTTGAAGGGTGGCGACAAAGAGGCGGTTTTGGCCAATGAACTTTTGTTGCGTGCGAAGAATGTATTGGAAGAGGGCAAGCCTGCTCGGTTTGTTGAGGTAGCTCAGGATGAGCGCAAAGCTTGGGATATGTTGCAACTTCTTACAGCGAAGCCAGTTTTGTATGTGTGCAATGTTGAGGAAGAGAACGCGGCCGATGGCAATGCGCATTCCAAAGCGGTTGCTGTCATGGCAGCTGGAGAGACTGCCGCATCTGTGGTTATTTCGGCGGCGATCGAGGAGCAGATCAGCCAGCTGGATGACGACGACGCAAATATGTTTCTTGAAGAAATGGGTTTGGAGGAAGCGGGGCTTAGTCGGTTAATCAAGGCAGGCTATTCTTTACTCGCATTGCAAACATATTTTACGGTTGGGCCAAAAGAGGCACGCGCTTGGACTGTTCCTGCGGGAACCTCTGCGCCCAAAGCTGCCGGTGTGATCCATGGGGATTTTGAGCGTGGATTCATTCGAGCCGAGACTATTGCGTATGATGATTTTATTCAAAATGGTGGAGAGCAGGGGGCAAAGGAAAAGGGTAAGATGCGCTCAGAGGGCAAAGGCTATGTTTTGGCGGATGGAGATGTGCTTCACTTCTTGTTTAACACGTGAAGTCCAGGTTCAGATTGCTAATATTGTTAAATTAAGAGCTACCTAGCACCCCTATTTTTATAATTCGGTGGAGCCTCACCAGCATTGTGTGCTGTAATCCGAATGATTTGCACGATCGTGCATTTATACTCTAAATACCCGTGTATGCAGGTTTGCCCGAATGCTTGTTGCTGGTTAAGCAAGTTTGAAACATTCGATCAATTTGTTCTTTGGCCCCATGAATTTTCTGGTACATGAAATAAATCGGCGTAAGTTTGTTATAGAATTTTAAAAAGAAAGAGATGTGAATGCGCTACCTACATACGATGATCCGCGTGACGGATTTAGACCAATCTTTGGACTTTTGGTGTGACAAAATGGGAATGGTTGAAATCCGCCGCAAAGACGTGCCTGAAGGAAAATTTACGTTGGTTTTTTTGGCAGGTGACAAGGATGTAGGTACGGCCAAAGCGAATAATGCGCCAGAGTTGGAGCTTACCTACAATTGGGGCAGTGACGAGGAATATAATACTGGGCGGAGCTGGGGGCATTTGGCCTTCAAGGTTGATAACATTTATGAAACATGCCAGTCGCTGATGGATAAAGGCGTTATAATTAACCGTCCACCACGTGATGGCCGTATGGCGTTTGTGAAATCCCCTGATAATATTTCCATCGAATTATTGCAGGAGGGTGAAGCACTGGCGCCGGCTGAGCCTTGGGTTAGTTCGCAAAACATAGGCGTTTGGTAAA
>DLZA01000305.1:4824-6455 GCA_003447515.1 Paracoccaceae bacterium | reverse complement strand
CACCAGGTCATAAAATGTGCGTGGTCGCATTCGTGGAAGAAAGTTCATTTGCGCCCGGCTTTCTACCTGAAACACACCCAAACTGTCCGCCTCGCACAGCATGTCATACACCTTCGGATCCTCGGGTGGCAGTGTCGCCAGCGTATAGTCTATGCCATAATGATTTTGAATTAAATCAAAGGCTTTGCGGATACAGGTCAACATCCCAAGTGATAGAACATCCACTTTCAAAATCCCTAGCGCATTGATATCATCTTTGTCCCAACATATCATAGTTCTTTCCTGCATCGCGGTGTTTTCAATCGGGATAAGTTCATCAAGTCGCCCTTCAGTCATGATGAACCCACCCACGTGTTGTGACAGGTGACGTGGAAACCCTTCTATTTGGTTTATTAGTTCTAACGTTTGCTTCAAACGTGGCTCATTTGGATCAATCCCCAACTCGCGCAACTGTCCCTCTTGCATCCCGCTCGCTCCCCAGCCCCACAATTGGCTAGACAACGCTGAAATTGTATCACCTGATAGACCCATGGCCTGACCAACCTCGCGAATTGCGCGTTTTCCGCGGTAATGAACTACCGTGGCACATAACCCTGCGCGATGACGGCCATAGCGTTCATAGATGTACTGGATCACCTCCTCGCGTCGTTCGTGTTCAAAATCTACGTCAATGTCGGGGGGCTCATCACGAGCCTCAGATACAAACCTTTCAAACACCATTGTGCCCACTTCAGGTGAGACAGATGTGATGCCTAGTGCAAAACATACTACTGAATTTGCTGCTGACCCACGCCCTTGGCACAGGATGCCACGCTCACGGGCGAAATCTACAACGTCACTAACTGTTAGGAAATAGGGTGCATAACCAAGTTTGCTGATTAACGCTAATTCGTGATTTACCATTTTCATCACCTTATTGGTTGGCCCCTCAGGATAACGCCATTTCAGACCTTTGAATGCCAGCCGTTCCAACCGTTCTTGGGGCGCTTCACCCACAGAAATTTCAGAAGGATATTCGTATTTCAATTCATCGAGTGAAAAAGTACATCGTGCTGCAATATGCCCACTATGATGCACTGCATCTTCGTGTCCTTTGAACATATGCATCATTTGAGCTTCATTGCGCATGTGCCGCTCTGCATTTGACAACGCCTTGTATCCGATATCATCAATTTGCAATCCTTCACGCACGCAGGTGAGTACATCGCTCAGTCGTCTGCGAGACCCCCGATGCATCACAGGTGTGGCTGATGCGACAGTGGAAATATTTAGACTACTTGCAATCGCAGTCAGTTGATTAAAATGGGCTGCATCCTGCCCGTCATATTTGGGTGACAGAACCAATGAGACAGCCGTTCCAAAGCTACGTATCAGTTGTTTTGCGCGCTGCTCCCACTTATGAGTACTGCATGATATTGCAACGTCCGCGGGAGCGTGTAGCAGTAACTCCATTCCATGACCAAATTCCAGAATATCATCAAACTGCAGCCAACAGTTCCCTTTATCTGCACGCCCTTTGGCCACTGTTAATATCCTACACATTCGCCCCCAAGCTTGTCTATCCCGTGGCAGCGCTGTCAGGGTAAAACCGTCTTCAGTTAGCAATCGTGTGGCCGCCAACAGCCGTGGAA
>DLZA01000305.1:0-4475 GCA_003447515.1 Paracoccaceae bacterium | reverse complement strand
GTTGTTTCCGAGCAATTTCGCGCAATGCAATATGCGCTCGTACGATTCCTGCTACTGAATTTACGTCTGAAATAGCTAGGGCTGGCATATTAAATTCGAATGCTTGGCGCGTATATTCCTCGGCATGGGAGCCGCCTGTAAGGAACGTGAAGTTTGATGTATTGCACATTTCAACAAAGGACATATACTTTATTTATTCATGTTTTGTTCTTTTTGCGAGTCTACTTTTTAAGCACGTTACTTTTGAGTGTTTTTCAAGAAATATAACTTGATCGTAGTCTTGAATCTTTGCTGGAAACTTGCCGTACTATAGCCCAGCGCAAAAGGATTTAACGATTATACTGAAAAATATAATGTTAATTAAGCTATGCTTCCTGAGTAACCGTCTGCAGGCTATACTTTGTGGGCTTTTTAGTTTGCCTTCGTGGTATTTTTGGAATGCGCCCTATCCCTTCAATTCTTCCAACGAAAAATTGATAGGCTCTATTTCTGTTGTGGTACTAGTTAAAATTTTGGGTTATGTTTGGTGGTGCGCATCTTAGCTTGCCGACTGTTGTCTTTACCAATTTAAAGAACAAAAGAGCCGCAATACGAATCAACCGATTAAGTAACTAAATTCGCGAAAAACACGTTCATAGGTCACGCGCTTAAATGGCACGATTTTGTCGAGCAGTTCTTCTGGTTTAATCCAACTCCATTCGCGAAATTCAGGTTCTGCAGTTTCAATATTGATCAGACTGTCGTCACCTGTAAACCTCAGCAAAAACCACTTCTGTTCTTGGCCGCGAAACTGTCCTTTCCAAAGCTTTGGTACCAGCGTGTGCGGCAGCTCGTAAGGGATCCAATCTTCCGTTTCAGCTACAATTTTTACAGAAGCTGCGGGAATGCCCGTTTCCTCTTCCAGTTCGCGCAGGGCTGCGGTCTGGGGCTCTTCGCCCTCTTCCACACCACCTTGTGGCATCTGCCATGCATCGCGATAGTTATCGATCCGTTGGCCTGCAAATACATGCCCTGCCGTATTGTACAACATTAGCCCAACACAGGGCCGATAGGGTAGTTTTGCGATTTCTTCTGGTGACATGATAGCCTTTGAGTTTAAAATTTGAGTATTTGATAGTACTGGATAAATCTGAAAATGCCTAAAAGGTAGCACGTTTTACAAAACCTTTTTAGTCCGCCTGACCCAGAACGGCCAAGCCTTTCAAAACATCTAAAGCGTAGGCTAGCTGCGCATCATTGTTGCGGAGTTCAGCCGCTTTTTTTGCCATATTACGTTCTTCTTCAAGGAGATTTCGTTGGTCTTCGGTTAGGCTATCGTTAGATAAGGAGCCCCGTAAATCAGCCTCAAACCGCTGCTTGCGCTTGTTATCTTTGTCTGTAGCGTCGATTGGTTGGCGCTGTTCAACTAGGATGTCTGGCGATACGCCAAGTGCTTGAATAGATCTGCCAGATGGCGTGTAATAACGCGCAGTGGTCAAGCGCATCGCACCGTCCCCTTGTAGTGGCATGATAGTTTGAACTGATCCTTTACCGAAAGACCGCGTACCAATCACAACTGCGCGACGATGATCCTGTAATGCGCCTGCAACAATCTCAGATGCTGACGCAGAGCCACCATTTATAAGAACTACGATAGGTTTTCCTTTTGCTAAATCACCTGGCCGAGCATTTACGCGGTCACTATCTTGTGAACCACGGCCCCGTGTTGAAACAATTTCGCCTTTCTCCAAGAATGCATCACTGACCATGATGGCCTGATTAAGCAAACCACCTGGGTTGTTGCGCAGGTCAATCACGAAACCAGTTACATTATTCATTCCGCCTGCTTCTTCGACCTTGGATTTTAGTTCGGATTGAAGATTTACAAACGTCTGATCCGAAAATGTCGTCAATCGCAATACGACACTATTGCCCTCTAAACGACCACGGGCTGCTTTTACCTTAATTTTATCACGTACAATGGTTATCTCAAAAGGCTCATCTGTGCCTTCACGCACAATTGTGATTACAATCTTGGATCCAACTTCACCGCGCATCAGATCAACTGCGTCATCAAGACTCATACCGAGTGTACTTTCGCCGTCCACTTGTGTGATGAAGTCACCAGCCATGACACCCGCCGCGTCCGCTGGCGTGTCATCAATCGGAGAAACGACTTTAACAAAGCCATTTTCCTGTGTCACTTCAATGCCCAAACCACCAAATTCGCCACGGGTTTGTACCTGCATATTGTTGAAATCTTCGGGCGGCAGATAAGACGAATGAGGATCGAGCGATGTCAGCATTCCATTGATCGCCGAACGGATCAATTTTTCCTCATTAACCTCTTCCACGTAGGCGGAACGGATCCGTTCAAAGATATCACCAAACAGGTCCAACTGCTCGTAGGTGGATTTTGTCTTCGCAGTTTCTTGTGCAATCAGCGGACCAGTAAATTGAGAGGTCAAAACTATCCCAGCAAGCGTTCCACCAATTGCAGCCAATGCGAGTTTCTTCATTTATTCATCCTAACTATCATTAACAGCAAACCACAAACTTGGGTCCACAGGTTTACCTTTGTATCTCAGCTCCATATAGAGCGTTTCTCTCGCCAGAGCACTACCGTCATCTGAGCCTTCTAATAAAAATTCTTTTGTGCTTTCTTGATTTCCACCTAAAAGCCCAATAGCGGAGTTCTTATTGATTACTTCTCCGATTTCACCATATACTTGATCAAGCCCAGCAATTACCAACAAATATTGTGGCTGTGGCTCCAGAATAATCACGTTTTCGTAATCTAAAAACGTTCCAACATAGCGGATTGTGGCATCTACAGGGGCGCTGACCAATGCTAAAGGCCGGGCGGCCAATACCAACCCTGGCCGTTTCAAACCAATGGTATCCATTTCGTTGTATCCACGCAAAATAAGGCTCTCCACGGGTAATTGCAAAGTGCCGCGCATTTTATCGAAATCAATCGCTTGACTGGTTTCAGGCTCTAATGACAACAAACCCAAACTCCCTGCAAACATTTCTAGCGACGTAGCACTATCGGCCAGTATTTGTATTTTTTTAGTGTTATCATACAAGCGTTTAGGCAGGTCTGTGCGATCTGCGATTGCTTGGCTCAAATCAACCCGCGCTTGTTGTACACCAGCCAGTCCAAGCCTCAATTGTTCCTTAGCATTTGTTTGGATACGGCGTAGCTCGCTCAGCTCTTCCAATTGAAATCTCAATTCATCAGTTTGGCGTTTTAGGGCTGGTGTGATGTCTGATATCATCATTCCAGATCTTGCGGTGCCTATTGGCCCTGTTGGATGGATTAGGAGCATCGGCGTAGTAGCAAGCTCTAATGTTTGCAGGATCCCCAATAAACGGCTTAACTGATTACGGTTATTTTCAAACTGCAAACGGATTACCCGTTCGCGTATAGTTGCCCCACGCAACCCGTCGCGCATGGCACTTAGACCGCTTTCGTAGGCCCGGACTGTTTCAGTTAATGCATTTACACGATCTTGCGCATTCAATGTGTTACTCAGATTAGCTGCAGCGGTCTTTAATGCTTCAGCTGCAAGCTGAGTTTCCAACACAATGTCAGATTTTGCTAGCGCAGCGCCATAGCTTAAGGAAGTAACCAGAGCAGCTGCGATAATTTTGTGTACTCCAATCATATTTCGATCAAACTTTTGCCTGTCATTTCTTTTGGTTGGTCAATCTCCATCAGTGTTAACAGACTTGGTGCTAAATCAGCTAAACGTCCACCTGCGCGTAGTTTTGCACTTGATGGCCCGCCAACTAAGACTACCGGTACGGGATTAATGGTGTGTGCTGTATGTGGTCCGCCTGTTTCTAGATCGAGCATGGTTTCACAATTACCATGATCCGCACAAACAATCATTGCACCACCGGCTGCGTGCAACGCGGTTTCTACTTGACCGAGGCCCACATCTACAGACGCGCAGGCATCTATTGCAGCCTGTAAATTACCTGTATGCCCCACCATGTCAGGGTTTGCATAGTTAGCAACGATCAAATCGTATTTTCTTGATGTAATGGCACTAACCAAATTTTTCGTCACTTCGACAGACGACATTTCAGGCTGTAAATCATAGGTTGCCACCTTAGGGCTTGGTGCTAAATACCGATCCTCACCCTTTTCTGGAACTTCTACTCCACCGTTCAGGAAAAACGTTACATGTGGATACTTCTCCGTCTCGGCAATTCGAAACTGTGACAACCCTTTTTGTGCAACCCAAGATCCTAACGTATTCGTTATGTCTTTTTGGGGAAAAATCACATCGCAATATTCCGAATGTGCTTTAGAATATTGCGTAAAACCAGATACCAGCGCCAACTTAGGCCGAATGCCTGTGTCAAACTCATAAAAGTCGGGCGCAGCAATCGCTGCTAAAATCTGGCGCGTTCTGTCGGCACGATAATTTAGACAGACCAGCACATCACCATCCAGCATCCCCGAGTAATCACCAATTACTGAC
>DLZA01000058.1 GCA_003447515.1 Paracoccaceae bacterium | reverse complement strand
ATAAGTATCTAGCCAGGAACCTAATTCCTTTGATAAGTAAGCTCATGGTTAAATGCTTTAATCTGCAATGCGCGGTCGGCCAGAGGCAATTGCGATAATATCTGCGTAAACAAATATTTTTTTACCCTCAATATTGGCTATTCGAATATCTTTCTCGACCCGGACGCGGATATCTTCTGCACCTGATGAAACGGCATCGGATTTAGCAGTATCACGAAGGTATTCTTCAAGCGCCGATAGGGCTGTTTCTTGATCGTAAAAATCTTGGGGACCTTCAACAAAATGAACACGAAAAACACCCTCACTTACGCCGGTGACCTGGCCTGATTTGCGCATGGACACCTGCCCAACCACGGCACCAATTGCATTGGCTACACCTGCATATTTTGGAAGGATCATATGCGTCGAGAGCCGATCCCCCACTGCGCCATAATAGCTTGTTGCAGAAGCCCCAAGGCCGATCACAGGGAGGTTTAGACCAACATCAATCTTAACGAGACCACGGTGATGAGCCATACCGCGTTGTGTAAGAATGTGTTTCGCAAGATCTTCAACCGGTACTAAAAAATCAGTGTTATCTTCAGAAAATGCGGCTTCCAGCAGGATTTTAGAAGTTTGCGCCGTAACCTGGTTTATAACAGCTTCAGCCATATCATGAGCATTTTGTGCAATGCGTTGCCCTGCACCGTTGCGCTGACGCGAAAAAATATCAAGAGCAGCAATTGCAGCATCTCTGTTCCAACTATTGAGAATTCCTGTAACATGGGCTGCATCGGATGGTGTAACGGCGGAAATCATCAGCAACCCACGAGCCACAAGTTTTTTTAATGCAGCGCCTTCCATTCGGTTCGCAAGCAGTTGGCCCATTTCACAAGCATCTTCCCCAACACGATTCAAAACCTGCACCTCACGATCAGACAAGCCGGTTGACCCCTGACTAAATTGGCGGATAGGCACAACAAATCGCGCATCATATTCGCCTAGGCGATCTGCCCGAATTTGGCGATCAAGAGCAGGCAGGACAACCTCGGGGAATTGCTGTGCAGCTAGCGAAATAGGTAGAACACGGCGAGGGCCAAGGATGAGACCGCCTTGCAAACCATCGCGTGTAACGTGAATTTCGCTGTCCCCACCAAGACCCGAGGTGCGCATTGCTACGGCTTCAACCATAGTACGTAGTCCACCGACACGTGCACCTTGTGGGTCAAGCATCGGGCGACCATTGCGCAGCACAGCAATATCGGTAGTCGTACCACCAATATCAGACACAAAAGCGTCCGTTTCATCAGTCAGCCACTGCGCCCCAACTATGGAAGCAGCAGGGCCAGACAATATTGTTTCAATAGGACGCTCGCGGGCCGTTTCAGCGCTAATTAATGCTCCATCGCCACGAACCACCATCATGGGGGCTTTAATGCCAATAGATTGTAAATAATCGTCAGTTGCGCCAATTAAATGGTCGATCATGCCGATCAGACGTGAGTTTAACACAGCCGTCATAGCCCGCTTGGGGCCACCAAGCTTGGCACTCAGCTCGTGGGAGCATGTAACCGGAGCTCCCGTCACTTCGCGAATGATATCGCGAGCAGCAACTTCGTGTTCTGGATTCCGGGTGGCGAATTGACTGGCCACAGCAAAGCCCGAAACGTCACCATCTAACGATCTAAGCGCGTCAATTAAAGCCATCGCATCCATTGAGTTCGCTTCATATCCCGCGTGGGTATGACCACCCGAAATGGAAATGACGGGATCACCACCTAATGCTTCATCCAACCCTTGGCGCACTAAATCTTTGGCAGTAAAGCCAATAAAGACGAGACACACACGCGCGCCTTGTCCTTCAACAAGGGCGTTGGTTGCGAGCGTTGTGGACAACGAAGATAACGAGATATCAGCAGGTGCAACCTTTGACTCATCCAGCACCAATTTCACGGCAGCACTTACTCCTCTGGCAAGATTATGGCGGGTGGTCAGCGACTTTGCTGATGCGATGACGGTGTCATCTTTGATTAATACCGCATCCGTGTAAGTTCCACCGGTATCCACACCCAGGAGATATGCCATGAATACATTCCTTATGACCCCAATTACATCTATCGTCTTGCCTGATAACAGTCCGGATAAAAAGCGACGCACGTAGTTGATTTTTTCACCAAACGCGACGTCATCTGATTGAGGGGTTTAGCAGATAGCGTTTTTGGCGCACAATGTGATCAACCATCATAGAGGATGCAGCCATGTACGAGCGTTTGGAAATCGAAATCAAAAACCATGTTGCAGAGGTGCGTCTGAACCGTCCTGAAAAGAAAAATGCCCTCGATGTTATATTCTTTGAAGAGCTAGCAGATGCCGGAGAATCACTGCAAAACAACAAAGATGTGCGAGCTGTTTTGATGTATGGCAATGGTGGCTGTTTCTGTGCTGGTATCGATACCAGCGCTTTGATGCAGTTTGCTTCTGACATTGATGGAATGCGAGCCGAGCTAGCACAACGTACCGAAGGTGATAGGGGTAATAAATTCCAGCGCCCAACTGTCGCATGGCAGGAATTGAAGGTTCCAGTAATTGCTGCTGTGGAGGGCGTGGCCTTTGGCGCTGGCATCCAATTGGCGCTTGCAGCTGATTTCAGGTTTTTAGCAAACGATGCACGCATGGCTATTATGGAAGCCAAATGGGGCATCATTCCAGACATGGGGATCAGCCAAAGCCTTCCACAATTGCTTCGGGCTGATCAGGCGAAAGAATTAATTATGACAGGCCGTATTGTTGGGGCTGCGGAAGCACATGCCCTTGGCCTTGCCACATATTTATCAGACGATCCAATTGCGGATGCTCGCAAAATGGCGTTAGATTTAGCAGCCCGCTCCCCTGACAGCATCGCTGGCAGCAAAGCATTGGTAGATGAGCTGTGGAGCGCTGGGCGTGATCAACTAGTTTTGGAGGGCGAATTACAGTCTAAAATCATCGGTTATCCGCACCAAATGGAAACAGTTATGGCCCAAATGCAGAAACGTACACCTTTGTATAAATAGCATCTGTAAAGATACGCCATAATAAATTGTTAGCTTCATAAACCATAAGCGCAGCAGCCTTAATGCGCCGTATGCTATTTAGAGTTATAAATTTGAGCGCCACAACTCGTTCTGGCAAATTATGACAAGTAAAATCAAGAGGGTGCTTTTTCCTGTGCCATTTCTATGTGTGCAACTAACTCAGACTTTTTTTAAATAACCAATCCAAACACGCAGCTTAAATAAAAAACGGAAGCACCAAGAAACCTATTGAATTTTACCAATTAGCCAAGTTTAGAAGCAGCATGTCGCAAAAATTTCGTACTATGGACCTATTGGAATGGACGATGCTGATCGCTCTGGCGCTTGTTTGGGCTGGAACATTTTTCTTTGCTGCAATCGCTGTTGTTGAAATTCCACCTTTGACAATCGCATTTCTGCGTGTGTCAGGGGCAGCTTTGGTCTTGTTGCTTGCATTGTATTTAATGGGAATTTTAATGCCACGAGAGGGCAGCGTTTGGGCGGCATTCTTTGGGATGGGCCTTTTCAACAATGCGATCCCGTTCAGCTTAATTTTTTGGGCACAAACTGAGCTTACCAGTGGTGTTGCGTCGATTCTGAATGCGGCAATGCCAGTTTTTACTGTCATTGCAGCACACCTTTTGACCAAAGATGAAAAGATGACAAAAATGCGATTTTTGGGTGTAGTACTTGGTTTTTTGGGCATTGTAGTGCTGATTGGATCACCCATTAGTGGTTCAATCTGGGCGCATTTAGCGATTTTAGCTGCAGGGATTTCCTATGCCCTTGCATCGATCTTTGGCAAGCGTTTTGCACAGATGGGCGTGAAGCCAATGGCAACAGCGACAGGACAAGTTATATGCTCTGCCATTATTTTGCTGCCGTTTGCGCTAATCTTGGAACGGCCCTGGACAAATGCTTCTCCTTCGTTCCACGTTATCCAGGCGATGATTGCAATGATTAGCCTTTCCACCGCCTTCGCTTATTTCTTATATTTTCGAATTTTATCCACTGCAGGTGCAACGAACGTCGCGCTAGTCACGCTATTGATCCCTCCATTTGCGGTCTTGCTGGGCATTCTGTTTTTGAATGAAACACTGACCCTGCAACAGCTTACTGGGATGTTTATTATCACGGCCGGCTTAGTTTCCATTGATGGGCGTGTGGCTCGGTTGTTTAAAAAGTGACTGTAACGCCTGGCAGCTGAAGTTCTGCTAACAAACTACGCACTTCCTGACGAGCTGCTACATTTGAAATACTCAACGGTGCACCACCTACATCTTTTATATCTAACAAGGTTAGACCATGAGGAAAGAGTTCGCGAAACACAACACGGTCTGAGAACCCAGAGGCAAGGCGGAACCCAATACGGCGGGATAAGTCCTTGAGTGCCATACCAACTTTTCGTTTGTTATGCATGTTTTGCGCACCAACGCGGTTGCGAGTCACAACCCAATCAATCGAAGGTGCACCAGTTTGAGCGCGGGCCTTGCGTGCTTCCCAGACCATTTCAGAATAAACACTAGGGCCTAGTACGGCTGTGGTTTGGGGATCAATCCGAGCCAAAAGATCAAAGTCCACAAAACTGTCATTCATTGGTGTGACAAGCGTATCCGCCATTGCGTGGGCCAGTTCAGCCAAGGCAGAGTGGGAGCCTGCACAATCCACAACGATGAAATCGTGCGCTTCATCAAGCGTAAGAATTACCTCTTGAAAGGCGATAAGTTTTGTCTCATCTCCACTGTGGGCATCATTAGCGTCAACAGACACCATTTTAGCCAATTGCGGTAGCGGTAAAGCGACGTTGTTTTTGCTTACGTATTCACGTCGATTTTCAATATAACGGCCAAGTGTGCGCTGACGCAAATCGAGGTCAACAACGCCAACCTTAAAATCACAACGCAAAAGCGCCGTTAAAATGTGCATTGCAGTAGTTGATTTACCCGATCCACCCTTTTCATTTCCAAAGACGATAATGTGAGCCATCGCAGTCCCTTGAGCCATTTATTTATCACTGCAGTCGGATTGGCTGAATTCATAGCTCGTGCCAAGTGCAAAGATAGCATTGTTTCCAAATAGAAAATAAGGGTG
>DLZA01000129.1 GCA_003447515.1 Paracoccaceae bacterium | reverse complement strand
TGTTTGGCATCGGTCCATTCTGCGCCGTTTTTATAGGTCATGGATCATATTCCCCAGCTTCTGCTCTGTCATAGGCCAATATGGTCGGTTGGAAAAGACCTTGCGCTAGGCTTGACGCTTAAGATTTAAGTAATTGGCAACCAAAATCAATGCAGCACCAAGAACCAAATAAAAATCCAGACTCTCACCATAGAAGACCACGCCAATCACCGCAATTAATGGAAGGCGGGCAAAGTCCACAGGCATCACCAGACTGGCGGGCGCCAAAGATAGAGATTTTGTCATGCAAAAATGGGCGGCCAGTCCTGCGGCGCCAATTAGGATGAGCCAAGGCGCCGTGACAACGGACGGCATTGCGATATCCCCATCGTAGCCGGCGCAAAGCAGCCCGAAAAGAATTTGTAGCCCCGTGAGAAAAAATAAGATTTTGGTCAATGAATTTTGCACGGTCAGCTTGCGCGTTAAAATCGCCGCGCCTGCAAAACCAATCGCAGCACAAGTGGCGGCTATTATACCGATATTTACCGCGCCAATTTCGGGCCGGGCGACGATCAAAACCCCAATGAAACCCAAGGCTGCAATTGCTATTTTGCGGAGGGTTAGCCCTTCGCCTAAAAAGAATGGAGCCAGAAGTAAAACCCAAATCGGTGAGGTGAACTCAAGCGCGAATAATTGTGCCAGTGGAATTAAGGGCAGAGCAAAGAACCAAAGGTTTTGGCCAGTGAAATGAAAGATGTTGCGCAGAAGGTGAAGGCGGAAATGTTTAAGGTCTATTTCGCCCAGCGTGCCAACGGATTTTGCCACGGCGAGGACAATACCAAAGCCCATAGTGGACCGATAGAGCATGATCTCGAATGTATCGAGTTGGCCAGATATCGCGCGACCGGCAACGGCCATTGATGTAAACGATATAATAGCGCCAATCATCCAAAGCGCAGCACGGCGGTTGTTCATTTAGGAGGCCTCTTCCTCTGTTGGCCAACCCAATGACATAAATCAGCCCTACGCAAGCCTCAAAACGAACCTGCGCCGTTCTATAACATCAAACAGGCATAGGGCGGATAAAGCTTTCTAGCCAATAAACGCCGAAGGTTTTTGGAGATCGATTGTGACCTTTCGCCAAAACGCCCTGCAACATCCCAGCAGTGAAGCCGAATTCTTTACACAGCTGCTTGACCTTTTTGAGCGCTTCGGCGCGTTCGCGTTTCTTTGCTTCTTCCATCTGCGCTTCCAAACGGTCCATCTCAAATTTCAGCTTGTCATAAGTTTTCATAAAATACGCTCCCTAGAATAAATATAAATCATTCATAATATAAAACATCTCACCTGAAATAAATCTTTAAGTTGGCTGTAATATTTGTATGGGCCGATTAAATATCCTTATGCGTGCCTGTGTAAATTTTGAAAATCAGAAAATTTGATCATTGATTTGGTTCCGTAGATTGAAATTGAGTGACGGTCGATGCTGGAATTATTGTCAAAATTTAGGTCCCTAAAGTTGCGCAAATCCAAATTCGAATGTGTCGTGCTTATACAGCAGCGGCTTGGTTAAGCCGGACAGTGATTGCTTGGCCCGCCCGTTAGCATCAAAATTATCGCCTGCGAGATAGGTTTCGAAACTGGTCTTGAGAGCGGGCCATTCTTTATCAATAGCCGCAAACCAAGCAGTGTTGCGATTGCGCCCCTTACTGATCGACATTTGTCGAAAGACACCTTCGTAAGATAAGCCGAGCCTTTGCGCGGCATTGCGGCTCTTTGTATTTAACGCGTTGCATTTCCATTCATACCGCCGATACCCACTCTCAAACGCCCATTTCATCAAGAGAAACATCGCTTCCGTGCCTTCGCGGGTTTTTTGCAGCACCGGAGAATAGTTGATGTGACCAACTTCAATAGACCCATCCTGTGGTTTGATGCGCAGATAACTCACCAAACCGACGGCTTTATTGCTGTCACGTTTAATGACCGCGAAAAAATTTGGATCTGGCGTTGAGGCCGCCTCAGTCAGCCAGGTTTGATAGGCCTCTAAAGTGGAAAAAGGCCCATAGGGCAGATACGTCCAGTTTGAGCCGTCACGATCCAAATTGTTTGCGTGAAATAGATCTTCAGAATGCTTGCCAACATCCAACGGCTCCAGTCGGACCCATTGCCCTGACAGCTCAACACCCTTCGGATGTGGCGGCGGCATATAGGTTTCTAAAGTCTGGTCCTCTCGCATACAGCCCCCCATTTGGCATCGAATAACTTCTATGAATGTGATTATGTTCGTTGAGCGCCCCGCAGCTCCATCAATCCCCAAAGTCGCGGCATATGATCTTATTCTTATGCGATTGTTCATCGCATTAGATTTAAGTGCTCGATGTAGCAGATGACAAAACGTGACAATAGTTTCAGCGCGCTGTCAAGCACTCAAATACCCAATAAACAATGATATAAAAGCACCAAAATGGACAACCATAATTGCTTTATCTTTCCACTTAAACCCAACGGCAAACCATAAAAAAATACCAGTAAAAAACATGTATATATTATAGGGAGCTAGATTTAATCCGGTCAGCCCGTACCCAATAAGTTTGACAGCTGTTGCGAAACATTAACACTATCAACCAACGCGAATTTAGCCATGATTTTCAAAGTTTCATAACCCTCTTGAGCCACCTAATTCACCACGCAAAATACGACCATCACTCTGTATGATGTTTGCTAGTCTTAAAATATTCCTAATTCCCAATCAATCATCCTAGCCTTATTTATCATTTAAATACAGGTATTTAAAAATATTTTGTAACGACTTTGTAAGTTTTAATTTATCAGAAAGTTTAATTTATCGTATTGTTAAAATT
>DLZA01000080.1 GCA_003447515.1 Paracoccaceae bacterium | reverse complement strand
TTGCAGTAAAGGCCCGCCCGTCTGCTGTCAGCGAAATGTCGAGACGGCGCAAATCTGTTTGTGAAGGTGTGCTCTGCACATAGCCCTTTTTTTTGAGGCGATGGACTACGCCTTGTGTGGTTGAGGCATCCATCCCAACAAGCCGTCCAAGGAGGTTTTGTGAAAGGCTTTCCGTTTTTTCCAGTTTGGCTAGTACGGCAAACTGGGTTGGAGTGATCTCGGGCATCAATTGGGAAAAAACCTCCAAGTGTTTCTGGTTTGCCAGTCTGAGCTTGAACCCGATTTGGTCCTCAAGCTGATATTTATTTTGGTCTGGCACGCGGCCATACTCCTCGATTGGTGCTAATATAAGTTTTGCATATTTAAACGCTACCGGAAATGGTTTTGGATTATCTAGCAGTATTTTTAAATTGTTTGACAACTAACAAGTTTTTTGCCGTAATAAAGGCGTAAAACTTTACTTTGGATAGCTCGGGATGCGCGACGCCATGTTCATTTTATTTACACCATGAGTTTTGTACGAAACGCTTGGTACGTTGCCGGATGGTCTTCTGATTTTGGAAATGAGCTAAAAGCTTTGACAATTGTGGATCAAACCTTGGTGATGTTTCGATGTGCTGATGGCGCTCTTGTGGCGCTGGAGGATCGCTGTCCCCACCGCCAATTGCCGCTGTCAAAAGGCAAGCGCATCGGTGACACTATTCAATGCGGTTACCATGGCATGACATTTGGCCGCGACGGCAAATGCGTCCGTGTCCCTGGTCAAGACAATCTTCCGGCTTCGGCCTATGTTGAGACTTACCCCGTGCACGAACAGCATCAAATTGTTTGGGTCTGGATGGGAGACCCAGACCAGGCAGATCCTGATGACATTTTTGATTTGCCCGAGTTTTCCGATCCTGCGTGGCAGGCCCATCAGGGCAGTGCCCTGCATATTAAAGCACATTATCTGAACGTGGCAGAAAACCTTGTTGATCCAGCACATGTTAGCTTTGTCCATCCAACCACGCTGGGCAGTGCCGCAAGCGAGAATGTGCCGGTGCACGTGCGTGCCAACGATGACATCATCGTTGCATGGCGTTGGATACGAGATGCTGCACCTGTTGGCTTTTTCCAAGATTTTGGGGGATTTAAGGGGCATGTGGACCGCTGGCATTATTATTCTTTACATTTGCCAAGTACAGCGGTTATCGATTTTGGCAGTGCGGATACGTCACTGAACCTTGCGGAAGACGATCGCGATGCTGGCGTACGGATATTTGCACTGCATTTTGTGACGCCTGTGACCGAAGATTATACAATTGATCACTGGATGCATCTGCGGAATACGGCTGTAGGCGACAGTGAGGCATCGGAGCGTATGGACCGGATGTTTGAGGTTGCGTTTGCAGAAGACAAAGCCATCCTTGAAGCTATTCATCTCGAAGAGATGCGGCCACAAAAAAGGCGTCCTATTCGCCTTGCGATCGATAAGGGGCCAACTGTATATCGCAAGCGGATTCGTGATTTAATTGAAATTGAGGTGACTGAAAATTTGGGCGCGGTGCGGTCTACGTTTGTTCAACATGACTGATACGAACTAAGAAACTTAATGGAGGAGATATAATATGCACAGAAAGACTTTTTTGACCGGCCTCATGGGGGCAATTGCCTTAAGTGGGATCGCCCTGACAGCACAGGCGCAGGACCCGATAAAAATTGGTGAAATCAATCATTACAAACGCCTTGCTGCATTTGCAGGACCTTATAAAAATGGTATTGAGTTAGCACTGGAAGAGGTGAATGCTGCAGGAGGTGTCTTAGGTCGCCCGCTTGAATTTATTTTTCGCGATGATCAAGGTAAGCCAGGTGAGGCGATTAAAATTGCCGAAGAACTGATGACCCGTGAGGGCACTGTCATGCTGACCGGCACTATTTTGAGTAATGTTGGGCTGGCGATCTCGTCGCTTGCCGCCGAGAAAAAGTATGTTTATTTGGCGTCTGAGCCGCTTGCGGACGCGCTGGTTTGGGGTAAGGGCAACGACTATACATTTCGCCTGCGTGCTTCAACGTATATGCAGGCCGCCATGTTGGCCGAGCAGGCTGCCAAAACCGACGCCAAAACCTTTGCAACAATTGCTCCTAACTATGCTTATGGTAAGGACGCTGTTGCCGCTTTTAAAAAGGCCCTACTAGCCTTAAAGCCAGATGTTGAGTTTATTGCAGAACAATGGCCTGCGGTGTTCAAAATTGATGCGGGTGCGGAAGTGCAAGCGATTGAGCGCGCCAAACCGGATGCGATTTACAACGTGACTTTTGGGCCAGATCTGGCCAAATTTGTTCGCGAAGGTACAACGCGGGGTTTGTTTGAGGGGCGCACCACTTATGGGTTGTTGTCCGGAGAACCTGAATATTTAGATCCATTGAAAGACGAAGCCCCAGAGGGCTGGATCGTAACTGGTTATCCTTGGTATGATTTTAAATCAGGACCCAACAAGGATTTTGTTGATAGTTATCAGACCCGTTGGGACACCCATCCTGGAATTGGGTCACTTGTGGGGTACATGACTGTTCAGTCGGTAGTCGCGGTATTGGAAAAAGCTGGATCCACGGACAGTGAAGCCATCCG
>DLZA01000320.1:1914-5305 GCA_003447515.1 Paracoccaceae bacterium | reverse complement strand
TCAGCTTCTAAGTCCAGCGATTAATCAACTAACCCATAATCTTGCTCGCCACCAAATAACTTACAACAGCGTGCCAAGGCATGGTGTTAGATAACCAATCTGCCATGCGTCATACGGTGCCAAAATTTGTATCCATCACAGTGTAAACGACCTGTAATTGTGTCCCTCTATGGTTACGGACCTGACCACTCGATCGGACAAATCTCGGCAGACTTGCCGCCAAAATCCCAGTTCCGACCGTGGTCGCGCACACGCGACCTCGTACCAATAGCCGCAATTACGTCAGGACCCATCCAATACCTAGAATTTTTAATCACGACTGCTTCATCCGGGTTTGCGCCACCAATAGTCTCGATCTCGCCATTGATCTTTTTACCAATGTTTATGCGGCGCTTGCGCCCGTCTGTTTCAATATCAACCTTAGTTCGTTCTGCGTGAATGATGGTGGACACGAGCATCGTAAATAATCCTGTTGTCCCTCCAGCCGCACCACTGAAGATCTTTAACAAACCATCATAGGCCTTTTGCGTGGCTTCTTCAGACACATACGCCGCAACTTTCCAGTCACCCTCCGCCATCTTACCTGGGATGTCTGCTAACAAGCCGACATTTAGTCCACCGATTTTTTCTCCCTCAAAATGACCTTCATCAATACGAATTGCCATCCAAGCATGACAGTACCCCTCCGTCGGCTGATGCTTACCCAGTGATACAACACATGGGCAAAACAATTCACACGAGCAGTTCAAAAATAATTCGCCCTTCAGCTTCCAATTCGTAGGCTCAGCTCGTCTACGCGTTGGGACCATGCGCTGATCGAGCTTGTTCATAACTTCAATACGATCTGCCGCCGCTTTTGTTTTCTTCTCAGCCATTTGGGCCTCCATATTTTTATCTTTTCTGTCTATCAAAGTGTTTTCTGTACTTTGATCACATCATTTAAGGTGCACAGCTGGAACAATAACCGAGCTGCCAAGGCAATTGCGAACCAGACGATTACCCTCACAATTATGTTTAGAAAGCATTACCAAACACCAACAGCCCGACCAGCCACCGCCAACCCTGCTGCTATCAACACTACTCCCACAGGACGCATTATGTAATGTGCCACCTGAGGAAGCTTCTCAAAAACCATTAAAACAGTCGCTAAGCCCATCCATAACAGGTTCATCGAACCGCCAACAAATCCCAGCGCCATGTAACCCCAGCAACACACCACACAATATATCCCGAGGCCAAGGCCCATTCGCGACCCACCCCAAGTCCCCGCACGCCAGTTACCTAAAAAATATTGCATTGGCGCATGACATACTCCATGGCAAACCTGTTTAATCCACGTGAACTGAAACCAACCTACCAAAACCAAAAGCGCAGCTGTGGCCGACAGCTGGGTAGACTGCCCGAACATGTCAAGCCATCCTATTCGCATCAGCCCTTCCTGCATCAATGCGATCAACACGCCAAATGATATCCATACAATAAAATAACCTACAACAAGGCCAATTAGTCCACCCCAGGTGCCGTTAGCAGAGCGCATCAACGCCTCATAAGTAATCATCGTATTTACAAATGTTGGACCCATCATAGCAATCATCATAATTGCCCACATAGGAACGAGCATCGCCAGATTACTCATCGACGGCATCCCCGCCATATCCATCATACCAACCTGCGCTCCATACCAATTCAACCCCATCTGCGTCGCCATGGCATACATCATCCACCAAGACACAATGATAGCTGCAAAAAATGCCAACCATAGGACCGTACGTGCCGAGTGATGAATTAGAATAGACATGCGCAGAACCTTTACGAACGATAATCTTCTGCTACAACTAATCGATATTTAATTGTCTGACAATTAAATTTTACGCTGAGTGGGAAACAGAAATGAAGTATGAATTAGACCAAGATAAAGAGCTCTCGACTCAGATCTCTTCAGCCATTCGCGACAACATCATCAATGGCCAATTAATCGTAAACCAACGCCTGCCATCTGAGTCAGAGTTGTGCGATCAATTTGACGTGTCTCGCTCTACAGTACGCGAAGCCCTCAAACGCCTTGCCGCCCAAAACCTGATCCGCACACAACGTGGTGCAACAGGCGGTGCATTTGTAAACAAACTCTCGTTCAAAGACGCCTACCGTCAGCAAATCACCACCTCCACGCTTCTGCTCTCCATGAACGCTGTCAGTTTTGAAACCGCATGCGAAGCACGCTTTGCTCTAGAGCGCGCTTGTATTCCATTAGCTGTTAAACGCCGCACACCAGATCACCTTGCATCGATGCGTGCCGAAATCCACCGCCAAGCCCAACCAGGGCTTACCGATGAGTCCTTCTGCGCCTCCGACGTTGCCTTTCACCGCACCCTTGTAGACAGTGCACAAAACCCAATAATGTCCTACCAACTAGCCGGTGCGGTGGAAGCCATCGAGCCTTTGATGAATATGATCACATTCACAGCCCGTAAACGCGAAAAAATTGTTGCCTACCATACAAAAATAGCTGACACTATCCAAGCAAAAGACGTACTCGCCACTGAAACCGCACTCGCAGCACTGGCAGCCCACACCCTAGACCTTGCTAACGAAGTAGCTGATCAGCGCAAATCACGTAAATCCTAACTCATTTTTTTAACTCAACTCCCTGAGCTAAACGAAACCTCTCGTCGAAATTCGCCGACTAAATGTGCGCCAAGTAAGCCATCCTCACCAAGCGTTAGCGCACAAAAACCCACGTAAAATGGTGTTCCAACTGTATCCCACTGCTACTATAAGATTACTAAAAAATCGTAATTGAATCCCTGCACTCCATACCTTATACCGCCAGACATGCACCCGTAGCTCAGCTGGATAGAGCGCCTGACTACGAATCAGGAGGCCAGGGGTTCGAATCCCTTCGGGTGTACCATTTATAACCAACCACACAGGTGCACTTGAGCACCTCCATTAGCGGGGTCTACACCAAAGTTTGGGTCTACACCAAAGTTTGGGGACGAGGCATTTTTTTGATAGTTAATAATGTGGTTAGCCGCACTGTGCAATGACACGTAGACGGTAGTTTTCGAAGTTTCTAAAGCCGTATGCACGGCGTTGGATGAGTTTCATTTTTCGGTGGAAGCCCTCGGTGATGCCATCGCCATCCCTATCGGCATTATTTGGTTCGGCTCCATGGGCGGGCGCGGTATGGGATTGCGAAGGTATGAAGCTTGGGCGACGACGAGGACAGCTCTTTACATGTGACGACCGCAGGCGGCACGGGGGGCCGATGTCGAAACCGCTCCGCGGTGCAGACCGAGGCGGGGGGCGTGGCGACGAAGGAGCGCGGTGCGGAGCCTATTTCTGTTGGCCGCGACGCAAGGAGCCTGGAATCGGACTGGCGCGGGGCGTG
>DLZA01000320.1:0-1574 GCA_003447515.1 Paracoccaceae bacterium | reverse complement strand
ACGCCGTGTAATGAGAGGTGGAGGGCGTCAGTGAGGTGGTGAGGAGTCCAGCGGACGACCGCTAGGGAGTGCAAGCGTGATGACGATCTGCCGGAACCGTGCCCGGTGCGCTGCGGGATGGCGCCGTCACACGGAAGGGCTCCCGCAGATCAAGCACCACCCCTCATTACACTGCTTTGTGCGATGTCAGCTAGCACGACACGTGACAGGTCGTCTGGTAGATGCCGCGCGCGGCGGCAGTTAATCAGGATCTGCGATAGCAGCTGGTCTTTGCAGGGTAGCCTTTACCTAACGAAAATAGACTAACATTTACATGCAACAAATCTTTTCCTGACCCTATTTTCTCAGGAGAGAGCTACGAGCAACGAAAAGAAGGCCGAAGAGTTATCAAATGCTGACGAAACCAAGACACATTTTTAAAGAAGTTCCACACCGTGGCAACTACTACAAAACGGCTTAACTAAGTGCCATTCAGGTCTGTCCCTTTATTACGTGCCTTTATTACGTGATAGATCTTCTGGATGTATTCCTCAGCGGTCAATCCTTCAGGAATCTCGTGCTTGGGGATGTCATCTGGTTTGTAGGTGAAGGGTTCTTGGGCTAATCCGCATTCTAGCGTAATTCCAGTAACCGCAAGTATTGTGAGTGTTTTCATTGAGGTTTACAGATCAAGGGTATGGGTAATCCTTCCACTTCGCCTCTGGAGCTAAATTGTTTTTCATGTCGAACTCCAGATTTGCGTCATTGTTGTTAGGGTTTAAATAATAACTCATGTAAAAAATACTGGCCTCCCTGAAGTTTGGATCGCTTGAGAATTTTCTAGATACAATATTAAGTTTAAAATTTTTCACAATTTTTCCATAGTGAGCAGAGATAATATTGCCCTGCTTATCTTTATTGGTTCTGATTCGGAAAAAATAGCCCGCTCCCTCACCTAGACTACTCTTTTTACTTAATCCTGTATCATCCGATTCAATCGAAACATTCACTTCATTTATGTAATTTTTTTCGGGAGCTATCCTCGGAAATTTTAGTAAACTTTCTTTACCTTCAAGTGCTGAAATACGTATGAGTCCGTCTCCATCCTTTGGAAATTTTATCTGTGCAGACACTTTATAGCGTCGCTCATCTGTATACGCCTCTTCCAGTAGTATGAGCATATCGGAAATTTTGCCTTTCCCATGAGGTTTGACCCAGTCACCCACAAATAAATCCACCCCTAACCATTCTTTCATTTTGGGAGCAATTCCTCCAACTTGATGGTTAGGCCTAACAATCATAGGAATTGGCTTTCCGATTTTTTTGAGAACAACGTCAATGGTCGGATTCCAAGGTCTGAAGCCGCCATTCTTGTGCATCACTTCCCCTCCGGGATTCAGGTCACCATCCCATTTCACCTCTGGTCTGCTGGGGTAATAACCATCTTTCTTAATCACTACATCCGTGCAACCTCTGCCTCGGGACTCCACCGCGAACAAGCCCTTGGCATCTGTTTTTCCCTTGTAATTGTTGTGCCCGTCGGCATGAAAAAGACTGTCAATCCCTACATTGATATCCGCATCAGGAACAGGATT
>DLZA01000184.1:1032-9497 GCA_003447515.1 Paracoccaceae bacterium | reverse complement strand
GATCTTGTCTGGTTCGATCAAGCTTTGCCGGCAGCGATCGTTATGACGATGGACACCCTTCATGACCCGTAGCTCACGTCTCGACGAGGCTCTCCAGGCTGTTGCCCAGAGCTCCGCACAGGCCATGGTGGCGCGCGCAAACACGTCACATCCAGGCCTAAACCAAGCTCTAATTCGGAAGCTCTCCCAAGGAGCTGGCAACCAGGGCTCGATCTTGGCAGATCCAGTGTTCGAAATAGCGCGGAATTGGAAGCCCGCTACCCAAACCTTAGGAGATATGGAAGGGAACTTATTACGCCCAGCCATAGTCGAAGCCCTCGCAAATGCAGGCGACTATGAAATGGGCAGGGAGCTTTCCCCGTATCTGCATCAGGAGGCGTCTTGGCGGGCAAGCTTGGAAGATCAACACTCCGTCTTGGTCACCGCTGGGACAGGCTCGGGCAAGACCGAGTCCTTCATGATCCCGATCTTGCAGGATATTATTTCACGTCCGCCGCGCCCTGGGGGCGGCATTCAGGCTATTTTGCTCTATCCGCTGAATGCGTTGATCGAAAGCCAGCGTGATCGTTTGTCGGCGTGGGCTCGTGGGCTCGGAGGACGCGTCCGTTTTGCCTTGTTCAACGGGGATACCGTGGAGCGGGAAAACCAAGCTCAGCCAAGATCAGATGATGTGGAACTACGCAGCCGCAATAAAATTCGGGAAGAGCCCCCGGAAATCTTGGTGACCAATATTACAATGCTGGAATACATGCTGCTGCGCGGCCAGGACCGCGGCATGTTAGAGAAGTCGCAAGCAGCGCTGCGTTGGATCGTGATTGATGAAGCTCATAGCTATATTGGGTCCCAGGCTGCGGAAATGGCATTGCTTCTTCGTCGTGTTCGCGCCGCCTTTGGTGTTGAAGCTGATGATGTCAGATTGATGGCCACATCCGCGACGATTGGTGGAGAGATGGACGCTACAGGCAAGCTTAAAGACTTTGCATCTGCTTTGTCAGGACGCGCGTCTGACCAGGTGACTGTTGTGGAGGGAGTGGCGACTGAACCGGTCTTGCCATCCCCGGGTGCTGCCCGCCCATTCGACTTGCCTAAACTCAATCAGCTTGCGGACGATGAAGATTACGGGGGACTTTGGCACGAATTAGCTGATCACCCACGAGTGCTAAAACTACGCACAGGAATGGCGTCTGGAGCGCTTTCGCTGAGGGCGATTGCGCAGTTGCTATGGGATGATCCAGACAAGGGTGCGGAGGCCCAGAAGCTTCTGGACGTAGTCGCGCTTGCGGAAAAGGATGATAAGAAACTTCTGCCATGGCGGGCGCATTTGTTTCATCGGGCACAGGGTGGCATTTGGGCGTGTACCAATCCTAGTTGCAGCCACCGTGATCCCGAACTCGCGACAACTGATGCAAAATGGCCTTTTGGGGCCATCTATCTGACAGCGACGCCAAGATGCGGCTGTGGTGCCCCTGTCTATGAAGTTGTCTCCTGTACAGAATGTGGCACCGTTCATCTTCAAGGACAGCTGGTCGGGGGGGCACAGCCAAGACTAGATCCGCCAGACCAAGAAGATCTTGATGACTATCTGTTAGATGTTGAGCCAGATGACGACGAAGATATAATTTTCGAAAAAGGAACCGCGTGGATTGTCCCTGGCAAGTCGGTTTGGTTATCCAAAGATGGTAAAATCTTTGACAATAAACCGCCAGAAGACACTTCCGCATGGAATTTTGATCTTGTTGAAAATGCAAGTAATCGAGACTGCTGTGATGGTGCTTCAAGAGCACGGCTTATGGGGTTTCGCTTTGGCCCAGCCTTTTTCTTGGCGACCTCCCTTCCCTCGTTGTTGGAAATTTTAACACAGCCAATGGAACAGGGATTGCCGTCGGGAGGTAGGCGCGCAATCACTTTTTCCGACAGTCGCCAAGGGGTGGCTCGCCTCGCAGCGAAGCTTCAGCAAGATGCTGAACGCACATTGACGCTATCATACCTGTGGCACCGGGTTAATGAAGTACAGTCTGGCGATCCTGAAGAAGTCAAAAATCTCGAAGCGCAATTGGCTGAATTGGGGAGACTGCCAGACACTCCTATTTTGGAGGGTATAAAAGCCCCCAAGAAAGCGCGGCTGGCTGAACTTCAAGGTGGTTCAAGCGCTGTGCCGTGGGAAGAGCTTGTTGCTGGGTTTTCAGAACAGCCTGACCTGAAGGGATTTGTAGGCAAGATTTGGAGAAACCGCTGGATTGATAAATTCTTTCAAGAGGATCCGAAAAACCTCGCTGAGATGATGCTCTTTCGAGAGTTAATGCGTCGACCGCGAGTTCAAAACAATCCAGAGACGATGGGGCTGGCCCGTCTTGTGTTTCTGGAACTGGAAGCAAAGGCCCGGGCCATGCCACTTCCGGACGCGGTCAATGCGGCAGGGATCACGCGGGAGGCATGGATCGGGCTCGCACAAGCAGCTGTCGACTTTGGTTTCAGGCAAAACCTTGCGGTTGAGATGCCACATTGGATGGTCGGCCCTGTCGCGCCCAAAGCGGGTGTGCTTCAATCGATGGTCGCGCCTGACACACCAAAAGAAGACATGCATAAGAACTATCGGCGCTGGCCAACAGCGTTCAATGACCGCAATCGCATAGTAAAGCTCGTTTATGCATTGGCTGGTGGAGAGAAGGGTGACCCTGTCATTGAGGATCGTGTCTCGGCAATTCTGAGTGAGCTGTGGTCCCTCATAATTTCAACGGCATGTGAGAATACTGGGGCTGGGGGATGGCGTCTTAATTTCAAGCGGGCAGCCGTGGAACGGCTGGAGACGGGGTGGCTCTGTCCGGTGACCCGACGCCCGTTTGGCTACAATATTGCTGGGCGATCGCCCTACGCACCTGCGCAAATGATGCGCGAAAAGCAATATCCCGCTCTTCACTTAGCCGATGCGGGAGGGTTACTCTCCACTCAGCGGAAAAAGCAACGCAAGTGGATTCAAAACGATAAATCTATAGCGGATCTCAGAAGCGTTGGCCTCTGGAATAATCTCCATGATCGCATTGCGGAATATCCTCGTTATATCCGCGCTCAAGAGCATTCTGCGCAAATTCCACGGCCTGTGCTCGCGCGCTACGAGGATGCGTTCGGTGAGGGCAAGATCAACCTCCTGAATTGCTCCACAACAATGGAAATGGGCGTCGATATTCCTGCCGTTCAGCTGGTGGTGAATGCGAACGTGCCACCCGCACTCTCAAATTATCGCCAGCGTGTGGGACGGGCAGGGCGTCGCCGCGAGCCTTGGGCCTTCTCAATGACCTTTTGCCGGGATTTGCCCTTGGATTATCAGGCGTTCCAAAAGCCTGTCGAATTCTTGGAAAGACCGATCGTTGCACCCAAGGTTTGGTTCGACAGCGCCGCTTTGATCCAGCGTCATGTGAATGCTGCGCTCCTATCGCAATGGTTTGCCGAGCAAGGCGGTGTGAGCGTTAAATCCTCTATCGGCGCTTTCATGGGGATCAACGAAACTTTTGAAAGAGCTTTCACTGAAGTTTCGTATGCAGATCGTTTCCTTGATGATTTACGGGGAGATTGGGCAAAGTCGAATCTACGTCATATCCAGATGCAGGCCCTTGTAAAAGGCACGACGCTTAGCGCTCGTCCTGTTTTTGCTTTGATCGCCCAAGCCTCAGATGGGTTCCAGCGTCTCATCGGTAAGTGGCGCGAGGAATATGAATCTCTTTTTGATGGTATGTTGGGGGCGAAGGAATATGATGTCATCGCGGCATACAAGTTGCGGGCAAAACGTCTGGCTGGCGAGTTCATGCTAGGTGAATTTGCGCGTCGTGGATTTACGCCTGCATATGGTTTTCCCACAGATGTTGTCAGCTTCACTTCACTTCTGTCGTCAGCGGGCGAACCAGACGTATCGACGTCGTTCCAGAGAGCCGGAGGCGCCTCTCGCGAGTTGCATCAAGCACTGCGTGAATACGCTCCTGGAAACGAGGTTGTGATTGATGGTCAGGTGTTTGAATCCGAAGGGATACTCCCGGCCTGGCGAGCACAAGCGGATGCGAGCAAGCTCGAAGACCTTCGTGAGTTCTGGGCGTGTTCTGACTGTCATGCCTTTGGGGCCAGCACGATACGGCCAGAAACTTGTCCTCAATGTGGCAATGAGAAGCTGAAACATAGACGCGTTATTCGGCCTGCCGGGTTTCTGTCCGCTAAGCAGGCTCACACAGGCTATGAACTGATCAACCGAACTGCCGTTGATGATGTTAGCCTTTCCGCGCAGGGAGGCGATTGGATTGCTCTCCCGCAAGAGCAGGCAGGGCGCATGCGGGTCGATCCCGCTGGTCAGTTGACAACATTGGCGTCAGGACAAAAAGGCGGTGGTTTTGCTATTTGTCTCGATTGTGGCCGAGCCGCACCCATGGATGCGCCAGAACACGGCGCCGCTGCAGAAATTCCAAAGATCATGCTGAAACACAAACCTCTGCAGCGGCGCAACGATATGGGGTTGACGATAGACGGACTTTGCCCAGGCTCAGACAACCCAAACCGCATACAGAAAGCGATACATCTCGCGCAGATCACGCATACGGACATTTGGGAATGGCAACTGCCAGACGAGACATCTGAGCAAACAGGAAAGGCACTCGCGGCCGCGTTGCGCGAATCCCTCATAGAGCGTTTGGGTGTTCAGGCTGCCGAAGTTGGCCTGAAAACCGGACCGTCTCGTAGTCTCAACGGGGATGGCCTACTTTCTATCTACCTATTTGATCGCGCCGCAGGCGGTGCTGGGCTATCTGCAAGAATGGGCGAAACAGAAACCTTTACAAAGGCCCTCTCGAGAGCTGTAGAGTTGCTGGATTGTTTAGATTCATGCAAGCACGGCTGCCCGTCATGCATTTTGCGTCCAGATATCAATCAAAAAAATGTTCGGATGGACAGGGAACGTGCCTTGAATTTGGCTAAAGGTATGTTGGCTTACATTGATTTGCCTGCCGAATATTGCGTTCTGGGAAGTGACACGCAATTTGCCGGACAGGCGGTTGCGATATTCATTGACCGTGCGCTCAGGAATAGCTGCCTTGATGCATTGAATATTTGGATGCATGGCTCGCCATCAGAATGGGATCTGCAGGGCTGGATTCTGTCGTCATGGTTGCCGAGGCTACATGAGGCTGGTGTCGAAGTTCGTATGCACTTCCCGCGCTCGTTGCTGTCATCAGCTGACTTTGACCTAAGCTGTAGATTGTCAATTCATCGGTTTGCTGCCTTTGCGAAAATTTTGATGGCAGATCAAATGCCTCAGGCTGAAGGATACCCCGTTCTCGCGACCCTTAAACAGGGAGGAGAAACATCCGCCTTTGTTGCAATGGCCACCAGCGAAGCTACTCCAGGCGAAGAATGGGGAGCAGGAACGAAGGCTCTCGTCGTCAGGGGGAACGTGCCCCACTTGCCGGAGTCGAGCGGCTTGTCGGTTGAAAAACTGATGGAGCTTGGCAGCGGAAACACGAAACTGTTCTGGACAAAACGCGCATTGGACGGGGCCATCCCGGAATTTGGCAATAGGTTCTGGAAGTGTGTAGCGAGCCACGCCCCCCTTGAGGTGAACGCTTTGAAAGAGATTGGCCTGAAGTCGCTTACGTATTCTGACAGATACCTCATGGCTCCTTTGGTGATCAGCATGCTTTCAAGCGTATTGCGCGCAACGCCAGGCAGAGGGAATGTCGAAGTTTTTGTTGATATGGCGAAAGCCGAACACCTGCCGTTTGAGCCTCGGATGATCTGGGATAACTTTAAATCTGACGCCCAGCGCATCGACGTTATTCAAGCTCTCCTCCCCGGTGTGACGCTGTCAATGGAACGCAAAAACGATTTGCCTCACTACCGCGCGCTATCAGGTGAACTGAATGATGGTCGCAAATTTGTAATGTTACTGGATCAAGGGTTTGGCGCTTGGCGCGCCCAGGGGACAGTGCGACATGACTTCGAGGGTACACCAACGCAGCAGGCTAAAATGCTGGTCGAGCAAACGGGCGATCTGGCAAGCTACACGGAACAAGGGGCGCCAATTGCCTTTAATTTTAATGTTTAATCGGGACTAATACATGCCAACAATAAAGTTTTCAGCCGCCAAGACAGACGCTAAATAGCTTTTAATAATTCCGGCAAATATAGGCTCCTTGTGATTGAGCTCTGAAATGTAGAGGGTTTTCGACTGGCATTGGATTACCTTCTTAGTGGTCAACCGTTGACTAACGGCACATTGCCTGAGACATACCTTCAGAGACCGCCTGAGGCCAGTAGAGTGCCTTATGGATATAATTGAGACACTAAGACGATCCTTGATTTGGGACCGCTTTCGGGACCGTTTTCTAAAATGAGCCCAATCTAAGTGATTGATAACATGCAGTATTGCTGCGCTCGTTTTTCCGTGTGGGGGCGCCATAATATAGACTTAATATATTGATTTAAATATATAAATAAGGAAGTATTAGTACTTTTTTTAGGACCAATGGTTTCGAACAACTTCGATTATGATTTTTCTGACGGCGCCAAATGATGTCCGTGATTAGGACTTCCGCACGAGTAACGAACGGAAGAACAGGGGGCCTGTATCGTTAAACAGAGGCTGTTTGAACCCAACGATGCTTTCAGATAATTTTGTTTTAATGCGGTCCCACAAAAATTCTTCCTCCAGTGGAGGGTTTAAAAACTTTACTGGGGTCGAGTTTTCAAAATTTCTCATATTTTGACCTTAAAATAACTGAGTTAACTTTATGATTAACCGGTTTTGAATTAACGTTCACTGGCTGAAAGTCATTGGTCAGAGAATGACCGATTAGGATTTTGAAAAGTCCTAAGATAGGATTGCTTTTCAACGAGTGACTAGGGCTTTTATAGCCGTACATATCAAGCAAACTTTTGGCCGTTATGTATTTCATTCTTTACTCCCACGGGTGACTTTCTTGAGCGTGTTTGGCAGCGCCAGATAGCTTCAAGTTTGATTGAACTGCCTCTCAGCCCTGCCCTGACGAAAACCAGCTTGAAAATTTACAATGTGAGAATTCCCCATAAGCATTTTGAATAGCCCTAAAAGAAGCCCATTTTTTAAGTTCTGTTTGGAATTTTTTCGCTTTGGTAGACGCCAGGACATGATCTGGTTTTTATCATAATTCATTGACTGCTCCTTTTTGCAAAATTCCCGTTATTTTTCTGTCAATTCTTTGTCCTCAAATGGAATAGGCAAAAATGGTGCCAAGGCTTTTTTTATTTGTATGATATTGTCAGGCTTAATCCCATGACCGGCAGAAATGCTGTCGATCTAACCTCAGAACAGGACCGCTAATTTAGCCCACTCCTGTGTCAGTTTTCTCAGAAAAATTAGAACGCAAGTCTACCAGTCGGAACTGGCCTGCCGCCTTTTTGCGTCACCAACTGGTCACCTCTTACACTTGAGGCGCAGTAAGCCCCCTTTTTCGAAAGAAAGAGAGGGCTTTTTTTGGTGTTTGGATCTCTCATATAGGATATTTTGACGGCATACGCTCCGCATACAATTGACCTGGACAAAAGACGTTAATTTTTCTCAGTTACGCGCTACTTAGGGCTCTGATGCAAAAAGCGAATAATTCGCTCAAATCTATAATACCAATTCGTCCCAAAGCCTAATTGCTCGGGCGGTTGCAAGACTGCCGTGTGCATTAAAAATTTCAAATTTCATAAAATTTATCCTGTCAGCCGTAATGGTTACACGCGCGCCGTTTGAAGCGGGGAAGGGGGTGGGGTGTAAATAAATCCGTGCTGTTTCAAGCTGTCAGTGATTTCTTTAAAATTAATTTGGTACCATGTATAACATAGCGTTAGGCATCCGCCTTTGTTGTTTCCGGATAGCAATGTGATCGCTCGGTTTCCCACTGATCTATCATGCTACCCAATTCTTCCGGCGTCATCTCTGCCAGGTTTTTGCCCGATAAGTGTGTGTCAGCATCCTTGCCCAGATCACCAGCCAACTCAAAAGCTGTTCGATCCGCCGACACTTTGGTACTCGCCGGTGCATCTGGATCGAGCATGATCTGCCGTAAAGCGCAGCCTGTCAGATTGACGAGTTCAACTTGGTACAAAGTTTGTCTGGCTTCCCGCATCAGTGGTAATATTGCAGGGTTTCTGGTCAATTGGTAAGTGGCTTGCTTAGGGTATGCATATCCCGCTAGTCGTGCGGCTTTGGAGGGTTATGGCGTTCTGCTCCATGGTAGCGGACAAATTCTCTCTGCTGCCCAGTGATTGACCTTATACGGTGCATACCCATTTGCTGAAATCCTGACTTTCTGACCTTTACTGGCAAATCCCATAGCAAATTGTGTTTGATAGCGGCACCACGGACAATTTGGCAGCAAGTATCAAGACGCCTATCTTTTACGTGGATTGTTGTTCCCAGCCCCTATAAATTCACAGAGTCAGAAAGCAAAATTTCTGCTAACCAA
>DLZA01000184.1:0-723 GCA_003447515.1 Paracoccaceae bacterium | reverse complement strand
ATTTCTGCTAACCAATTTGCTAACAAACTAAGGATAACTAAATAACATTGAACGGTATTGTCAGGTGCGCGCGTTAGGCTAAGCTTCAATAAAACAACACAAACTAACATCAGTAAAAACTTAATAGCACCAGCGACTTCAATCTCACAAACCTGTGAACGAGAAAGACTTCCAAACTTCTTGTGCCAATAATAAAAATTCTTATCCGAAATCCCAGCCTTGCGATACGCACTCACAACGTCCAAAGTGTCGTGCAAAGGAAAGTCAGCCCCAATCTATAGCTTCATCACATCTTCATCACAATAACGTTTCCGAGCCATGTCTCGAAATTTCCTTTGCTAAAAAATAATGGACCAAAGACCGAGTATACAATAGTAATTTTAATTACTCCCCAAATGGGGGACACCAAGAGATGAACATACTTATCCAAAATTTAGGGCTTTCAGAATGACAGATGAGCGTGAACATTTAAAGACGGAGCTGGATTGCTGCAGGAACCAATTGACCGAGTTAGATCTGTCAAATGTGCCAAATTTGACTGTTTTGTATTGTTTAGACAACCAACTGACCGATTTGGATCTGTCAAACCTGCCAAAACTGACTGATCTGGATTGTGGGGATAATGAACTGACCAAACTTGATCTGTCAAACATGGGTGAGCTGAAGAAGTTATGGTGTTCCGACAACCAACTGACCGATTTGAACCTGTCGAACGTGCCAAAC
>DLZA01000392.1 GCA_003447515.1 Paracoccaceae bacterium | reverse complement strand
GTCAGAGTTTGAAAGAAGGTTGCCTCTTTTTCGGCAATGCCCAGCGTGGCTTCCATAAGCGCTGTGCTCATCGCAGCCGTGGCGGCGGTTCCTGACATTCCTGAAAATGCGATAGAGCGCTTTAATTGCCGTGCTGTTGCTTGGGCCCACGGGGGAATGATTGGCTCGCCAGTATTGGGATCTTTAAACTCCTGCGAAATCGTCTTCATTTGGCCAGTGATGGTGGCCTTGCTGTCGAGGTAGTTCCCTTCCCCTAAACTGTCAGCCAGCAGTTTTCCTGCTGACGTTGAAGTATCGATGATGTGGGAAATATCCTGGCTGGCATATTGATTGAGCGCCTCACCAGTTTGGTTGACCGTACCATCGGCATTTACGCCTGTGCCGGCACCTTCCATATCAATTTCGATTTCACTGGCATCAACTTGCGCATCCTCGCTCACCGTACCTTGGGCTGCATCAACCGTGGTTTCATCTGTGCCCAATTTGTCTTCAGCGAGAGAAGCCTCATAACTGGCGGCGTCAGGTGTATCACCCAACTCATCAACCAGTTCAGCGTCCTCAACGGTTGTAACACTAGCGTCAGGATCATCACCCAAACCATAACGCTCATCCGTTGGATCTAAAGTCGTGCCTTCAGCATCCGCATCCAATGTGGGAACCTTATCGCTTAGGTTCAAACCAGCATTGGTCATGTATGTATTGGGATCGTTCGCAAGCTCTTCAATCTTGGTGTTTTGCTCGGTCATGCCCACATCAGACATAGCGCCGTCCAAATCGAACATGCCATCGTTCTCAAGGCCAAGCATATCTGTTTCTTCAGCCATCTATATTTTCCTTTTCGGCCTCACACCGGCGAATACGATCCCGCAGGTAAACGTAGTTACCGATAGCCTCTTCAATCGCTCGAAATTCGGGCGATAGGGCTTCGATTTCATCTGCTAATTTTTGATTAAACTGTTCGTCATACTGCTTTATTTGAGGGCAGTAGATTTCAAGCTGGGTTTTATAAACCGTCGTTGCGCAGCCTGTTAACGAGGCTAGGACGGTCAGGAATAGCATTAACTTCATGCTCTGCCATCTTCTTGTAAAAATCTGAGGCTTGATTTTGAGCCTCAAGTTCATCCGTGAGTATTTTGTTCTTTTCGTTAGCGGCTCCACGGACTTTGCCCATCAAATATAAAATGGGCAGCGCCAATGCTAACGCACCAATGGCGTAGGTTTTGATCTTGCTGAACAAAAACACTAGTGAACGCCCTCGCTATGATCTTTCACCCGGGCGTAAGCCGCTAACGCAATGCCAGCGATCGCACAGAGCAAAAAGACCAATTTCAAACTATCAGCATAGGCAACCAAACCTTGAAGCTGACCAGCCATTTCGTTCATGGCCGTAGCAGCGCCCGCAATACCAACGCCCGCCATGGTTTTTGATTTAGCAAGCGGTTTAGGGGCCGATGCGCTTGGCTTTTGCGGCATCTCGGGCCCACCATCATCAGAAGGCAATTGCGCATCTCTGGAGAAGATTGCGGCCTCTGCAGAACGGCGGCGTGTCAGGCCCCGAAGCGGCTGTAATTTACCTTCAACTCTCGCCTTGTTCCACCTCATGATTTGCTCTGGGCATTCATCGTAGAGGCCCTTGTTGAGCTTTTTTAAGAGCGTGGATGAGAGGAAGTTTTTTCCACCACCGATGTTAAATACGAAACTGACCAAGGCATCATACTGACCCTGACTGAGCGGCACATGGACATGTTTTTTGATGACCTTACCGCAGTCTGCCAAATCGTCTCGTAGAAACTGTTCTGCCTCTTCGACGGTGATTTTCATACCGGAACGGACGCCTTTGGTGTGACCCCACGAAATCGACCAAACCCCAGCGGGGCATCGGTAACTGTGGATCAAACCGTCTTTGCCAACTTTGTGTAGGCCCTCAAATTTTTTAATGAGGGCAATACCATCTTCACTTATATTTTTCGGATGCATTTGATTTCCTATTAAACGTTCGCAAACGGCGATTGCGCAGAGGATGTGCTAGTCGCCCCAAAGGGCTGTTCTTGCTGTTGCTGTGCTGCAGTCAAAGCGTTTGCTTCATTAACAAGGCCCATCACATCGTAGTTATTTTGACCCACGACCTGGCCTTGCGGGCTGTAAACGGTTTCTTGCATCATGCCTGTTCTGTTATCCATCGCACGATTAACGGTGTTACCGTTGCCCATAATTTCATTTTGAATTAGCTGTCCTTGCGCATCGAAGGATTTGGCCAAACCTGCAAATTGCAGTGCCCTATCTCGATCCTTGCGTGCCATCGATCCGGAAAGAGTCATCAAATTATCACGGACGCCAGACATGGTGTCGGTGACTGTTTGTTGGTTTTCATTCATTAGACCGGCTTGATCTGTAAATCCGGTATTCATTGCTGCAAGAGCATTTGCACCAGTATCTGCGATATTGCGATTTGTTGTATCGAGGCGGGTTTCAAGCGTTTGCTGATTATTGGCATTGTTCTGCGCAATCCGACCCAGATCCTCACGAACTAAATCCGTGGTATTTACTAAGCCCGTTTGCAAATTCGCACGAGTTTGGTTGGCAAGTTCGGTATCCTCGCCGTACCGATCAACGTAGCTATCGAACGAATTTTGAAGGGTGTCTTGATTGCCCTGCATAATCCCCTGATTTGCCAGAAGCTCGGATGAGTATGCATCAACGTTGCCGGTGAGATCATTTAGGCTGCTTTCAATAGGCTGCTGTCCTGCAAGAATATTAGATTGCAGAGTTGTTTGCCCTTCTCCAACGGTGTCGAAAGCCAAGCCAAGATCCGTGTTTTGCTGAGTGAAAGCATCACCCACATTTGTGAAACCTGTATCGACGGATGACTGAACGCCCCCAACACTTGTATCGAGCGTGTCGAAGCGCTGGCTCTGATCGGCAAAGCCAGTATCTACGGCTGATTGTACATTCCCCACATCGGTATCGACCGTATTAAACCGGGTATCCATGTTTTGCGTTTGCGCATCAATCTGGTTTGC
>DLZA01000165.1:455-2866 GCA_003447515.1 Paracoccaceae bacterium | reverse complement strand
CTCAAGTGTTGAATTGATGCAGGTACTAGCGCGGGCATGTGGCCGTTCGTCTTTGTCTGATTTCCACCATTCTGACATCACAACCTGGAAGCGGGAGATGGCAGACCTAAGCGGTATTCGGTTTGCGGGTTTGGCCCATTAAATTTAACTGGCATCACAAGGCTAACTCCGGGGCATCCCCACAAAAGCAGGTGTTTAATGGCGAAGATAAATTATCCCACTTATGAGCCTAGTTATGGCTATATGACCGAGAAAATTCAGCATGCCTATGTTGCTATGGCCATAGATAAAAATTCTTCCATCTACGGCGTATCGGATGCATGATATTATGTCACTTTCCGCGCCAAATTGAAAACGTTTCACATCCCCCCTTTTGACGCACATCAGGTGTGTACAATAGCATAGTGCGCGCTGGGACGGGGTTTTGTATTAGAAACAAAATGTAGCAATGTGAGATTCAGATGATAGCGAATACCGCCACACGTTATGGGCTTGTTGCCCGACTTTTTCACTGGACCATTGCGGTCCTCGTTTTAGTCGACATAGCACTTGGATTGATTGGAAAGTTCACGCCGCAGTCCGGTGACACTGTCGATTTCCTCCAATTACTGTATTCGTCTCACAAGACAATCGGCATAACGGTCCTTTTCCTCGCAGTGTTGCGCGTGATTTGGGCGATCTCGCAGCCGCGACCTGTGCCAATTCATCCCGAGCGCCGTTTTGAAACGTTTGCCGCTGAAACGGTGCATTGGGTTTTGTATGCGGCTATTTTTGTGCTCCCGCTGTCAGGCTGGGTCATGCATTCGGCCGAAGTGGGCTTTGCACCTATTTGGTGGCCGTTTGGCCAAAATCTACCGTTCATCCCTAAATCAGAGGGCATCGTGGTGACGGCCGCCACTGTGCACTGGATATCTGGGATCGTTTTAGCGGCAACCATTGCCGCGCATATCAGTGGCGCTCTCAAACACGCCGTACTGGATCGCGATGGTACATTAGCGCGAATGTGGAACGGGCGTGAGGTTGGCAATGGGGCCACGAAGCACGTGACTGTTAACCCATCTCTGTTTGCTGCATTCGCGGTTTGGGTGTTTGCAATTGGCGGGGCCCTGACAGTTTTCGCACCTACCTACCACGACGTAGTGACGCCACAACTGCCAACCCAAAAAACCGCAGGTTGGGCCGTTCAGAATGGTAATCTTTCCATTGCAATTACGCAAATTGGTGCCAAAGTCACCGGAGATTTTGCAAGGTGGCAATCCACGATTGAATATGATCCTGAAACCGGAATTGGCACAGCTAACGTGATCATCGACACTTCATCCCTCTCTCTGGGGTCAGTAACAGATCAGGCCAAAGGCCCAGAATTTTTTGATATTGCAAGCCATGCCCAGGCCGTATTCGATGCAGAGATCGCACAGATCGATGGTACTAAACATACCGCAACCGGTAACCTGACATTGGTCGGACAGAGCGTTCCCATAGCGTTTGATTTCGATCTCGAGATGAAGGACGGCATCGCGACGGTGTCGGGTGGCACGACGTTTGATCGGCGTGATTTCGGAATGGGTGCGGCCTACCCGGACGAAAGCTCAGTCGGGTTCTCGGTGGACGTCTTGATTGAACTTACGGCGACACTGGCACCGTGAGATAGGCGTTCCTCAAACAATATGGAGCTGCCAGATTGCTCTGGCAGCTCCATAACGCTTCGCATTTATGAACGATTATTCAGTAGGAACCATTGCTTCTATAGAGATGTTGATCGCGATTTCGTCGCCAACAAAAGGCGCGAACAGGCCCATGTCAAAATCAGAACGCAGCAGCGTTGTTGTTGCGTCAAAACCGGCCCATGGCTGGTTTACCATCGGGTGGTCTGCCAACTGGTTCATTGTCGCGTCCAGAACGACAGATTTCGTGATACCGTTCATGGTCAGATCGCCTGTGATCATACCGGTATTTTCGCCGGTCACTTCGACCGCTGTTGACGTGAATGTCACAACAGTATTCGCTTCTGCGCCGAAAAAGTCGTCTGTTAGGAAGTGGCCTTCGCGTGCTGGCCAGCCAGTAATAAGGCTTTCCACCGGAAAGGACACTTCAACACTTGATGCTGCTGGGTCTTCTGCGTCGAGCACAATTGTGCCCTCAAAGCCTGAAAACATGCCCGTCGTTGTAGAAAAGCCCAAGTGGTTATAGCTGAAAACGATTTGGCTGTGTGACGCGTCAAGCATATAGGTTACTTGCTCTGCTTGTGCTGCAGTCACGAGCGCTAGGCCCATTGCCGTCGTGAGAAGGAAGTTTTTCAAGATTTTTGATCCTGACGTGTTTCATAGGCAGTTTTCTTTTCTTGATACTCTTCCTCAGAGAGAGCGTGCCACCCGATACAGTTGCCGGTCGGAGAACGGCCACATCCACAT
>DLZA01000165.1:0-141 GCA_003447515.1 Paracoccaceae bacterium | reverse complement strand
GCCACATCCACATTTTGGTGCTTCAGTCATTTTTATAACTCCTATTTTTGGTTGTTCCCTAAGATGCATTGCAGCATGGTTAGACACAATGAGCGCATATCCGCAGAGAGTGCGCGTAAAAAAGGCATAGGTAATATGGAC
>DLZA01000036.1:2472-3542 GCA_003447515.1 Paracoccaceae bacterium | reverse complement strand
GCAACTCGCAGACGGTGTAGATATTCTTGTTGCGACTCCAGGTCGACTTGAAGATCTGATATCTCAAAACTCTTGTTCGCTAAATGACATTGAGACGGTTGTCTTGGATGAGGCAGATCAGATGCTCGACATTGGTTTTATGCCCGCGATCCGCCGTTTGTTGTCCCAGATGCCTAAAAAGCGCCAGACATTACTGTTTTCGGCGACCATGCCAAAGGAAATATCCTCACTAGCAAACGATTATTTGATCGATCCTGTACACACTTCGGTAAATCCCATTTCTAAAACTGCTGATCGAATTGATCAAACAGTTATTCATATGGAAAACGGAGCAAAACCTACTGCGATCTTCAAACTAGTTCAACAACACCCGGGTAAAAGGGTGATTGTATTCTGCCGTACCAAACGCGGTTCAGACAAAGTTGCGAAAAAGCTGGGAGCCGAAGGTATCGGTGCAGACGCAATCCACGGGAACAAGTCTCAAGGACAACGTCAACGCGCGCTTGATGCTTTTCGCAAAGGTGACAGGCCCGTATTAATTGCCACGGATATTGCAGCCCGCGGCATCGACATTCGTGAGGTAGAGGTGGTCGTTAATTATGATTTACCCAATGTGCCTGAAGCGTACGTTCATCGTATTGGTCGGACGGCGCGGGCCGGAGCCTCAGGTTTTGCAGTGGCCTTTTGCTCGCCCGAGGAACGGAAATTGTTGCGCGACATTGAAAGAGTAATAAAAATGAAGATTCCCGCCAAAATGGCGGATGGGTCTGCAGTGCCTGCCGTTTATCGTCCCATAGAACGCACAAAACCAACGCATCACCGTCCAGGTAGTCGCAATGGCTCCGTTACAGGCAAAGGTGAAAAGCCTCACGGCAATCCAAATAAAAAGCCCTGGCACAAGCGGCGTACTTCAAAACTGGATGCCAATGGGAACATAGTTGCGATTGATCCCAATGTTAGGGGTCCGAAAAGCAAAAGATCCAAACGACGCAAGCTATCTGGATCTAAAGCGGCAACTTCTTAACCCTAAGATTTATTTAGCTGCAACGAGAGTCTCAAACCGCAGCCCT
>DLZA01000036.1:0-2082 GCA_003447515.1 Paracoccaceae bacterium | reverse complement strand
TTGTTTTGCGAAAAAACACCGTCATTAGCATTTGGAATTAAGTCTAAGTACGCGGCCATAACGCTGTCACCTCCAAGATATTTTCCGAGCCACGCAGTTACAAAGTGTTGGGCTATATTATTCATTCTTACGGTGTCCCAAACTGCGTCTGCGTAATGGTCGTAAGTTGGTGACTTTCCCTCTGATGTTTTAAACGACTCTGCGGGGGCTGGTATCGGTGCTGCCGCATTGTGGTTTGCGTTGTCAAACGTTAGTAAGCTGCGGTCAACGTTGACGGAGCCTTCCCAAAGACTGCGAATGCCTGGATCGTAGCCTGACACGTCGTCTATAGAGCCTGCTACGAAAAACATTGGGACCTGCACACCAGATAAGCCAACTGCATCCCAGAGGCCGTAAGTCATACCCCAAGGTGCAAAGGCGACAGCCGTTTTAATGCGTGGGTCGGGAAGGGCATTATGAGCATTCGTCCCAGCAACATGGACGTTCAGCGTGCCATGCGGTGCATATGGTCCATCGGCTGCAGCGGCTGTAACACCTCCACCTGCGGTTATTATAGCGCCGTATCCGCCCATGGAATAGCCAATCAGTGCGGTGTTATCCGTGTCGACCATGCCGCCAAAGAATTCATCCCCGTCGGACATTGCAGCCATTTGATCCAGTAGAAACAATTGATCGTGCGAGCGATTCACCAGTGTCGATCCGAAAGCTGCCTGATCTGCGTAGGTGCTATCTTTGTGGTCTATTGATGCAACAATATAACCTTTTGAAGCAATATTTTCTGCCAAATGGCTTAGTAAATAACGATTGCCTGGGTAGCCGTGGCTGATTATTACCAGTGGAAATTTGCCATAAGCGGGGTTGGCGTTACGAATGCCCTGTCCATGGAGTTGCACCAGGGTTTTCCCATCACGCAATTTTGACGTTAGTGTCTGATTACCTTTGGCATTAGCGGCGGCAGGATACCAAACCTCTACAATAAGGTCGCGTTCATACATTGGCATGGGATCAGGCTTAGGCGCAGTTGGGTCAATAGCTAGTATGTTTATCTGACTTGGATTAATAATTTTTATGGTTTGCACACCAACCTTGTGCTGACCATAAGCGGCTAATTCTGGCGCATCTGGACGTTGTGCGTCGATACGGTTCAATAGGGTATTCCAATGTCCATTTGCTAAAACAGGATTTTTCATAAGTGCTACCCCAATAATTAAGGTAAACGGTTGAAATTGCGTGCGCCTTCTCGATCTCCCAAAACTTACAAAATTCTTAACTAGTTGGCGGGCTATTTACCAGTCCACCAAAACTTCAAAAACCTTACGTCATGCTCTTTTACTGCGACGACATTTATTTTAATAATGTGTTTAAAGGTTGCAAAGGACATCACTATGCCTATCCAGTTTGATCCAGCCCGTAATCTAAAGATTGCACCCTCGATTCTTTCTGCTGACTTTGCCTGCCTTGGGGAGGAAGTCCGTGCTATCGAGGCTGAGGGCTGCGATTGGGTGCATATTGACGTTATGGATGGGCATTTCGTGCCTAATATTACGATTGGTCCGGACGTGATTGCCGCGCTTCGTCCACATTGTAAAACCGTAATGGATTGCCATCTAATGATATCGCCAGCTGACTTTTATCTTGATGCTTTTGCCAAAGCCGGTGCAGACATTATCACAATTCACGCAGAAGCAGGCCCACATTTAGATCGTTCATTACAATATATACGCTCACTTGGATGTAAGGCAGGTGTAGCCTTAAATCCGTCCACACCTGAAAGCGTAATTGAGTACTGTCTTGATAAAATTGACCTTATTCTGATAATGACTGTAAACCCAGGCTTTGGTGGGCAAAAATTTCTTCATAATCAATTACCAAAAATGAAACGTGTGCGAAAAATGATTGGCGATCGGCCCATTTGGCTAGAAATCGACGGAGGTGTGACTGTAGATACAGCACCGTTAGCGTGGGCCGCCGGAGTGGATGCGATGGTTGCAGGCTCTGCAGTGTTTAAAGGCGGTAAGCCGGCGCAATATGGCGAAAACATGAAGGCTATTCGGAATTCGTGTAAATAGACTAGTCGCATAG
>DLZA01000127.1 GCA_003447515.1 Paracoccaceae bacterium | reverse complement strand
TTTTGGACGACTCCAAGATGCAAGTAGAGAACGTTTGTAACTTTTTACACCGTGTTCCAAATCACAAAAAACTTGCCATCAATAAACCTAAGTCCCAGAATATAAATATGAGCAGGCAACATATAACCCAAATATCTACTATCAAAGTTTCTGAAGCGATCCATTTCCACCGCACAGAGCTTGGTCCCATTATGTCGCTTTACGGTCGAATGGTGGCGGCAGGCGAATGGCGCGACTATGGAATTAGTGCTCTTCACGAAGTTGCGATTTTTTCGATCTTTCGCCGAACAGCTGAACACCCGCTCTATCGTATCGAAAAACGCCCAAAGCAGAGGGATAAACAAGGCATGTTTTGTATCATTTGCATGGATGGCCGCATTCTTAAACGCGGCAATGATCTAACTACTGTATTACGTATTTTAGAACGCAAATTAATCCGCACGGTAAACTAAGGCCTCCGAATTGAGGTGAACTCTTTTCCTTGCATCGCCAGAATTCGCGCCTTCACATCCACCAAGCACTCTACTGTAGTCGCCATATGATGCCCATTCGCGTGTACAATTGTATCCGCGTCTGCCATAATGCCAACGTGACCTTTCCAAAACACTAAATCACCTCGTTGCAAGTCACCTTCCGCATAAGCAAAGAACGCCTCTTGCTGATCACTATCTCGCGGACAATCACGCCCCACTGCCCGCAAAGCCGCGTGTATCAAACCTGAACAATCAATCCCAAAGTTACTGTCACCACCCCAAAGATACGGCACACCCAAAAATCGTAAAGCGGTTGCCACCGGGTCCATTTCTAATGTTGTGACAGGCGCAATTTGTGGCGTCGGCATATAACCATTGGCGACGCGCAAAAAACCATCGGCTTGGTTCGTCGCAATCACCGTCGCTCCAAAAGGTAGCGTCACTACAGGAACCGTTTTAATCGAACGGTTAGCATACACATGCGCGCCCATCGTCACTACACGATGCGTTGGCTGCACTGCCGCGCCAAGATCATCAACCGCAACATAACCAACAAATCCGCTTGGAGTGGCAAACCCGAAAGCATAGCCACCTACCTCCTGGAGCACACAAAACCCATCACCGTACAACAATTGCCGATCAAGTGCCCCTCCTGGCCCCGACAATAAATGCGCTACCGGTGCGACTACTGAGTGCAAATCACCTTCGACGAATGGCACACCCTCCAAAAATCCCCGCAAACTTTCATGCGCAACCACCCCGTTACAGGGGTAATTTCGTCTGTCAATCACTTCGCCACCCAGGACTCAACCATGTGAAGTAACGCCCGTGCTGACATGCAGGCGCCACCTTTAGTTCGCCCCGGCATGGCCCTTTGCGTCCAACCATAAATATCAAGATGCACAAAATTTGCCGTTTTTTCAACGAACCGCCGCAGAAATAACGCTGCTGTAATTGATCCACCAAGGCTATCTGCTGGCGCATTGTCCAAATCTGCAATATCAGGTTCGATCATCGCCTCATACGGCTCCCAGAATGGCATCCGCCACAACGGATCTGCTACTGCCTTCCCCGCAGCCACCAACTCTGCGGCAAGATCGTCTCCATCAGTATAGAACGGCATCACGTCAGGCCCCAGTGCAATCCGAGCCGCGCCAGTTAGAGTTGCCTTGCATATAAGTAGATCAGGCTCTTCCTCATCCGCCAATGCAAGCGCGTCTGCCAGCACCAACCGTCCCTCGGCATCCGTATTGTTTACCTCAACGGTCAACCCCTTGCGCGATGTTAACACATCTTGAGGACGAAACGCCCCAGCGGAAATTGAGTTTTCTACTGCAGGCACAATCACTCTTAGCCGCACATCCAGGCCAAGCGACATAATCATGTGCGCGAGACCCATTACGGTGGCCGCACCGCCCATGTCTTTCTTCATCAGACCCATCGATGCACCAGGTTTAATATTCAAACCACCGGTATCAAAACACACACCTTTACCAACTAACGTGATCTTCAGATTCGTCGGTTTTCCCCACACCATATCTAATAATCGCGGCGCTTGATCCGACGATCGCCCCACCGCATGCACCATCGGAAAATTATGTGCCAGCAAATCATCACCCAATACCACATCCGCTTGCGCACCATGATCCTGTGCCAACTTTAAAAACGCCGCCTCCAACATCTCTGGCCCCATGTCAGACGCAGGCGTGTTGATAAGATCACGGGTCAGGAAATCCCCTGCAACAATTGATTCTATCCTAGTGACATTAACACCGCTTGGTGCAACCAACTTCGCCTTTGCAGGAGCTTTCTTTTTGTAACGATCAAAAATATAACTAGACAGCAACCAACCCAGCGCCGCTTCTTCCAACTCAGGCCCACTCAGACCCGAAGCAATCTCATAGACCCCCGCTGGCAGTTTAACCGCCGCGTGTCCCATGTGTAATCGTCCTCGCGCGCGGTCTGAAGGCAGACCCCAGCCTACGAGAACCCTTGCAATACAGCCATCCAACGGCACGCAAAGTACCTCGCCCAGTTTGCCGTTAAATCCATTCGCTTTGACCCAGGCCATAGTATCCGCAGACGCACGTTTTTTAAATTCGTCAAGTTGATCTGACTCAATTACATCGATTGGAATAGCAGTTGGGGAGGGGGCAGAAAAAGTCGCGGGCATTACAGTCTCCTGTCGGTATTTGGTTCAGGCTATTCTTGTTCAGTCAGTCGATAAAACGCTTTTTTGTCCACTAAAAAACACTCCAAATTGAAAAATGTCTCTTCCGTAACGTATACGTTTCCCCTCCATGAATTTTTCCTGATAATTCCGGCATTCGTGAACAAAAGACGGCTATGATCTAATCCTTCAAAATTGGCGTAAGCGAGGGTCGATCATTCAGGATCGTCACGTCACGGTGCGGGAATGGAATCTCAATATCATTCTCTTTTAGTACATCCCACAGCGCCAAAAACACATCGCCCCGCACATTAGTCAGGCCGGCGGTACTGTCTTTGATCCAAAATCGTAAAGTAAAATCAATCGAACTGTCACCAAAGTTTACAATGTGACACACAGGTTTGGGAACTTTTACAACCCGCGGTAAAATCAAAGGCGCTTCGGATGCCAAACGTTTCACATCATGCGGGTTGCTTTCATAAGCCACACCAAACTTTATTTCCAACCGTACCAGGTCACTCGAATGAGACCAGTTAATCACCTGGCTAGTAATGAAATCCTCATTCGGAATCAGATACTCGCGCCCATCCCGCGTTAGTACCGAAGCATATCGTGCGCCAAGTTGCGTAATCCACCCAAATGTCCCATCCAACGAGATAACATCACCGGGTTTAATCGACTTATCCAGCAGAATGATTACACCTGACACGAGGTTTGACACAATCTTTTGCAAACCAAACCCAATTCCAAAAGCAATCGCACCAGACAACAGAGCTAGATTGCCAATATCAAACCCTATCAACTGCAACCCGATCAGAAATGCGACAGTATATAGGCCAAGCTGTAATGCCTTATTTAGCAGCACACGAATCGATGGTGACATGTCATCAATCGCATTGACCCGCTTCGAGCCCAATTTAGACAAATAGCTTGCAGTCACAAATAACACCGCCAGCGATATAAT
>DLZA01000378.1 GCA_003447515.1 Paracoccaceae bacterium | reverse complement strand
ACTGGAAAAATCCTTGGCTGCTAAAAAAAACCAGCTCAGATTTCAAAAAAACTGCATGGAAAAAGGCTACATGCTGCTTTCCTCGGCCCAAACTTACAAATGTTAGCGACTAAACATTGCAGAACTACAAATGACAACTCTCAGACACACGTCATTTAAAAATTCCTACACCAACAGTATAGTTCTTTTATTAAAGGCAACCGCCGCTAGTGCTTGAACTAGCTGCGCCCAATCAATAAAGAACCAAGAACACAACGCGCGCTAGAGGCAAAAATATGCTCGACCTGACTTTCACAGAACCAACACCCAAAACTATTGCTGGCGCTACAGGTGAATGGGAACTAGTGATTGGTATGGAAATCCATGCCCAAGTCGCCTCTAATGCGAAGCTATTCTCGGGTGCGTCCACACAGTTTGGCGCAGAGCCGAACTCCAACGTATCGTTCGTAGATGCGGCAATGCCGGGCATGTTGCCTGTAATCAATGAGTTCTGCGTGGAGCAAGCAGTCCGAACTGGCCTAGGCCTAAATGCCAAGATCCACCTTAATTCAGCTTTTGATCGCAAAAATTATTTTTATCCAGACCTACCCCAAGGCTATCAAATTAGTCAGCTTTACCACCCCATTGTGGGCGAAGGCAAAGTGCACGTGGACATCGAGCCAGGTGTGGCACGTACCGTGCGGGTCGAGCGCATACACTTGGAGCAGGATGCAGGCAAGTCCGTACATGACATGGATCCAAACATGTCATTCGTAGATCTCAATAGAACGGGCGTGGCTTTGATGGAAATCGTATCACGCCCGGACATAAGGTCTCCTGAAGAAGCTGCAGCCTACGTAGCTAAAATCCGCCAGATTGTACAATACCTCGGAACATCTGATGGCAATATGCAGAACGGCAACTTGCGCGCAGATGTTAATGTGTCTGTTTGCCGTCCAGGCGATTACGAAAAATTCCGCGCCGAACATGACAACTTTGACCACCTCGGCACACGCTGTGAATTAAAAAATATGAACTCGATGCGCTTTATCCAAGCTGCTATTATGGCCGAAGCAAAACGCCAAATAGCAGTATTGGAGGATGGTGGCAAAATTCAACAGAACACTATTGCTTGGAACCCAGACACAGGCGAAATTTCGCCACTACGCTCTAAAGAAGAAGCGCACGATTATCGCTATTTTCCTTGCCCGGACCTATTACCCTTGGAGATCGAACAAGATTGGGTAGATCAGATAAAATTGGATCTGCCAGAATTACCAGACGCCAAGAAAGCTCGCTTCATAGCAGATTTTGGAATGACAGAATATGACGCACGCGTCCTGACTGCAGACGTGGCAAGCGCCAACTTTTTTGAAAAAACAGCCAAAGGGCGGGACGGAAAAACGGCTGCAAATTGGATTATCAATGAATTATTTGGTCGTTTGAAAAAAGACGAATGTGAAATTGGAGACAGCCCAGTATCCCCTCAGCAACTCGGCGGTATCATTGAATTGATCGAGTCAAACGCAATATCAGGCAAAATTGCTAAAGACCTCTTTGAAATCGTTTACACTGAAGGTGGCGACCCTCACGAGGTGGTCGAGACACGTGGTATGAAACAAGTCACTGACGAGGCGGCGATCGAGGCCGCTGTCGATAAAATCATTTTGGCGAACCCCGACCAAGTAGCCAAGGCACGAGCGAACCCAAAACTCGCTGGCTGGTTTGTCGGGCAGGTGATGAAAGCGATGGGCGGCAAAGCCAACCCAAAGGCTGTGAATGAGTTAGTTGCAAAGAAATTGGAAGGCTGATCTTCATGCAAGTCCCCTTTCGTTCAGCTCCGAAATACGTCCGCCCCGAATGGATTGACTATAACGGCCACCTCAATATGGCATACTATTCTGTTCTATTCGACACATCTGTGGATGAAATCTACAAAGACATTGGGTTTGGTCCCGGCTACGCGAAAAACGAAGGACACACGACCTACACTGCAGAATTCCATATCAGCTACATTCGTGAACTGCATGAAGGGGATGAGGTTTACGTCACCACACAACTAATCGCCTATGATGAAAAACGTTTCCACACATATCAGGAATTGTTCCACATAGACGGCTGGCTTGCCGCCACAGGTGAAGCGCTGGCACTACATATTGACATGTCAGGCCCTTGTGTAACGCCAATGCCTGAACATATTCTTGAGAATATGAAAACGATATTTGATTTGCATAGTGTGCTGCCGATGCCAGACCGAGTTAGTAAATCAATCGTAATTACAGCCTAATATACTTCGAAGCACAACACCGGGCACCGATACTCTTCTCTTGCTCTACAGCGCTCGATCAGGCACTAAACATCATCGGATCTGGTATGGGGTTTGGAAACATGCAAATTTACGAATACAGGGTTGTTCCAGCGCCAAAACGCTCAAAACGGATAAAAGGCGTAAAAGGAACCGCTGGGAGATTCGCAGCCATATTAATGGAAACCATGAACGAACAAGCCGTTGAGGGCTGGGAATACCTACGCTCCGACAGCCTACCAGTTGAGGAAAAGCCAGGCCTGTTGAAATCCCGCGTTGAAACCTATCAAACCGTCTTAGTATTCCGTCGCGAAATAAGGACGGCCCTGGACAATCTTATGGTGAGCCGCGCCAAGGGCCCAAGCAATGTGGAAGAAATAGAGCACCAAGACGCTAAACGGGAGTCAGGAATTACTCAAGAACCCCACGCCACTCCAGAGGCCTTCACCACACCTGACGCTCGTGCAGAACCCGCGGTGTCTTCCGAGTGGTCAAAAAACAACGATTACACTGATGACCCTCCGCTGACCAGCCACGAGGACGACGAAATTTCATCCCAAAAGAGAACAATCTAAAACAACAACTTTTTCAAACGTCAACATCAAGTGCTAGGGCATGAACTCGCTCATCCATTTCTGCCTTTAAACAAGACATAACAGCTCTCTGACGCGCGACGCGGCTCATTCCCTTCAGGCTACGTGCTCGCATCAAGACGCGAAAATGCGTTTCTCCACCCTCGAGATAACCACCATGTCCACGATGATCTTCACTTTCATCAACGATTTCCAACTGTTGTGGATGAAACCCACTGGTTAGTTTGCGCTCCATACGATCCTTCATTGTCATCTTTTTTACCATTTTTACTTAAATACCCCTTGGCGCTACAACTTTATAAGCTAAACTTTCGTGTCCGAGTCGGAAAGCTTTTCTACAAACCCTAATTGTAAAAATAGTGTACCCAACTTGGAGAAGCGTCGGCTGATCAAAAAAGCTGAAAATAGAACGTACTGAAAAAGGACGATCACATGGCAGAACGCTCGCCGTTTAATTTCGACATCTCCGTGTCCGCGGACAAAAAACGCCGTGCAAAAGGTCGTCGTGGCATGTCAGGTGCCTTTGAAACCTCCTCCCGTCAGTGCCAACACGAAGGCTGCAGCGAACCCGGCAAATATCGCGCACCAAAACACCCTGACAATTTAGAGGAATTTTACTGGTTTTGTCTGACACATATCCGGGAATTTAACTCAAAATGGAACTTTTTCGAAAACCATTCTGAAGAAGAAATGGAAAAACAATTCGCCGCCGATCGTGTCTGGGACCGCGACACAAAACCATTTGGTGACAAAACCAACCATGCTAAAGCCACAATTGAGGAGAAAGCATGGGCCCGCCTGGGCATTGAAGACCCGACCGAAGTGCTCGGCGCGAATGCTACCCGCAACCCAGGAAAATCTGATCCTGCGGGTGGAACAAGACGGCTACCGGCGGCAGAGCGTAAAGCGATTGATATCCTGGAAGCTCGCGATAATTGGACTAAAGCTGAACTCCGCAAACAGTACAAAAAGCTTATCAAAGAACTCCATCCGGATTTGAACGGTGGTGACCGTTCAGACGAAGACAGATTGCAACAAGTAGTTTGGGCGTGGGATCAAATCAAAAGTTCCAAATTATTCAAATAAAATATTTAATTTCTGGTAGATATTTAAATCGCGGCAAGTTCACTCTGGACCAACAAAG
>DLZA01000412.1 GCA_003447515.1 Paracoccaceae bacterium | reverse complement strand
TGCGAGTTGCCTCTTTTGCTTTTTGATCGGTACACCACCAATAACAAAAGACGAACGCAAACCAAGCCCCTTTGAGTAGGTCCAAAGAGCATCGTTGATCTGTGTCGCTAATTCGCGCGTGGGTGCTAAAATTAGTACGCGAATTTTACGCGGTCCTTTTGTCATATTAACTGACAGGCGATGTAAGATAGGAAGCGAAAATGCAGCTGTCTTACCGGTCCCTGTCTGTGCTAACCCGACAATATCTCTGCCATCCAAAACAGGAGGAATAGCTTGCGCTTGAATAGGTGTGGGTTTATCATAGTTGTTGATAGCCAAAGTTTTTAAGATCGACGGAGATAGGCCGAATTCGACGAAATTCATCACAATTATCTTTCATATCTACGCAAGCGCTATATTATTACGAAAGCTAAGCGCGATTGTGAGCTCCGCATCTTGCTATTTATTTAACGACAAGTAACAGAAAGTCAAATGATTGCTGCAGTGCAGCGCTTATCTAATCGACGCAGCTCACGTGCCAGAACCACCTTCACCCTACTTCAAACGGCGCATCAAGCTCGACGTGTCCCACCGTCCACCACCCATATTTTGAACGTCACCGTAAAATTGGTTGACAAGCGCAGTCACCGGCAAAGATGAGCCATTATTTTTAGCCTCATCAAGAATTATCCCCAGATCTTTTCGCATCCAATCCACTGCAAAACCAAAATCAAATTCGTCCTTCAACATTGTAGTGCCACGATTTTCCATTTGCCAACTTCCGGCCGCCCCTTTCGATATTACGTCCAGTACAGCCTCGCCATCGAGTCCGGCTTTTTTAGCAAAATACATGCCTTCAGACAGACCTTGAACCAAACCCGCAATGCAGATTTGGTTGACCATCTTTGTCAACTGCCCTGCTCCATGATCGCCCATAAGGCGGCAAGATTTAGCAAAACTATTGATAACATTCTCTACGCTGTCGTAGATATTCTGCTTACCACCACACATTACAGTGAGCTGTCCATTTTCAGCCCCAGCTTGCCCACCAGATACAGGTGCATCGATAAAGCCGATATCTGAGGCGTTTGCGACACCAGCCAGCTCAATTGCAACAGTTGCGGATGTGGTAGTATGATCCACAAAAGTCGAACCAGCTGTCATGCCAGCTAATGCACCATCCTCACCTAAAAATACTGATCGCAAATCTTCATCATTACCAACACAAGCAAATACTATATCCGCATCCGAAGCAGCTTCGCGTGGAGTGTTTGCAGAAATACCACCATATTCCAGTATCCATTTTTTTGCCTTTGCACGCGTGCGGTTATATACGGTCACTTCATGACCTTTTGCAGATAAATGTCCTGCCATCGGGTACCCCATTACTCCCATGCCTAAAAATGCCAGTTTCGCCATCACTATAACTCCTGTATTTGTATCCCTATTCGGGCGATTTTCATTTGTATCAATGTCTGAACTGTTGAGTGTTTACGGTCAAGGTATAGAACTCTGACTAAAATTGAGGTTTGCATGGCGTTAGCATTTCGTTGGTTGTTTCGGGGGTTTATCGGCCTCAGCGTACTGTTTTTTATCACGCTTATGCTCGTGTATTTTTTCGCAACACGCTCCTTACCTGATTACAATAAAAATTATGAATTTCATGGGCTAAACGGTCCTGTGGAAGTGGTACGTAATACTAATAATGTGCCGCATATTTTTGCACAAAATGTAGAAGATGTGTATTTTGGATTAGGCTTTTCACACGCACAGGATCGAATATGGCAAATGACTATGCTGAGGCGCACCGCTCAAGGACGTTTAAGCGAGATATTTGGCGAAGAGACCTATGAAATTGACGATTTTATGAGACGTCTGGACCTGGTGAACTTATCTCGTGCTTCATTAGATTTTCAAACTGAAGAGGTAAAGGATGCACTCCAGGCCTACTCTGCTGGAGTTAATGCTTGGCTTGGAGAAGTTAAAGAAAATGCACTTGGACGGGGTGCTCCTGAATTTTTCTTTTTTTCACCAGAATTAGAGCCTTGGACGCCGTCTGATAGCCTTTCAATCCTGCGCGTGATGGCGGTACAAATGTCCGAGCATTTAAGGTCTGAGGTGGTGCGCGCTCAGGTAACGCTAGCCGTTGGACCTGATCGTGTAGGGGATATTCTGCCAGATGCGCCAGGCAAAGGTTCAATGGCACTAACGGAATTATCATCACTACTTGACAAAATTCCAGAAAAATTCGCTGCAGTTCCGCCACAACACCCTCTTGATCCCGTGAAACAACTTGATATGGCGGGGGCCAGCAATGCTTGGGCGGCAGCGAGCAGTAGAAGTGCCACGGGTCAACCCATTTTAGCAAACGATCCACATTTGGGCCTGTCAGCCCCGTCAGCGTGGATGCTTGCGAGAATGGACTTCCCTGATGGAGGCATCATTGGTGGAACTATTCCTGGCATCCCAGCTATCCTTTCAGGCCGTTCAGAGACGCTGGCCTGGGGGTTGACGGCGAGTTATTTGGACGACCTTGATATTTATGTTGAACGGGTAAATCCTAAAAACCCTAACGAGTATTTAACGCCTGATGGATACCAGCCATTTATAGAGAAGGAGGTTTTTATTAAAGTTAAGGATGAAGCACCGCGTACAATAAAATTGCGCTGGACGGAAAATGGGCCTGTCATCCCTGGAAAACATTTTGATCTTCAATCAATCACGCCCGACGGTCATTTAACGAGTATTCGATGGGCAGCGCTTGATATCAACGATCAATCCATGACAGCAGCAATAAATATGATGCGAGCGAAATCTATTCCGACGGCCAATGCAGCCATGGCATTTCACAAAGCTCCAAGCCAAAATATGATATTAGCCGACAGAAATGGCGTAATGATGCAGATGATCGGAAAACAACCAAAACGAAACACAACGCATCGGTCGCTAGGGCGCTTCCCATCGCAGGGCTGGATAAACGAAAACCGTTGGGACGGGTATCTATCCTATAACGACAACCCATCGATCAAAGACCCTGCAAGCGGAATTGTTGCTAATACCAATAATAAAATTACCGATGCCTCTTTCCCGTACCATGTAAGCCATTCTTGGGGCGATACTTATCGGTATTTACGCCTTTTATCGCTGATGAATGACCGAGAAGTGCACACGCGCGATAGCTTTATAGAAGCCCAATTGGACACCGGATCGTTGGGAGCAACAGCATTGCTTCCATTGGTTGCAAAAGAACTATGGTTCACAGGTAAAGCAGCAGCCGCGGGCACTTCAGAGCGGCAACGTCAGATCGCGCTGGAGATATTGGCTGCGTGGAACGGACATATGGATGAACACATACCAGAGCCTTTGATTTATGCAGCTTGGATGCGGCAATTACAGAACCGTTTGATCCAAGATGATCTAACAACGCTGTCCAAACACTTTCCGCGCCCGGATCCTGTGTTTTTGGAACGTGTATTCCGCAACATAGATGGCGCAGGCATTTGGTGTGACATCAAACAATCAACGCAGGTTGAAACATGTGAAGATATCGCACGCCAATCATTAGACGCGGCTATTTTGGAGCTATCTGAACTGTATGGAAATAGAATTGACAGTTGGCGTTGGGGAGAGGCGCATCAGGCCCACCACGATCACGAAGTGTTTGGTACGGTGCCCCTACTCGCACTGTTTGCTAATATTCGCCAAGATACATCAGGTGGAGACCACACGTTGATGCGAGCCCGCACAACCGGTACCGGCACTCAGCCATACGCCAATGTGCATGGGGCAGGATTTAGATCCGTAATTGATTTCTCCGACCCTGACAGTTCAGTATTTATTATTTCGACAGGTCAGTCAGGACATTTCTTATCACGTCATTATGATGATTTAGCGCAGTTATGGCGGCGCGGAGAGTATATCTTGATGTCACTCGATCCTAATTTGGCACGTGGGGGAGCCATTGGCATCAGTAACTTGACGCCAAAAAAATAACACAACCAAGGACCACGTTGAAGTTACTTTTCACAGATCACAGACTGCTAAAATTAAAGATACTTTGGTTCCATCTTTACACTATTATCTTGGTTATTTTACATCGTTCCATACGATACTACACCTTAAAAGTTAAGCGAGATATCGCGGTGGTAACTGGTACAGTTAGCCATAAACAATGCCTGCTCACGTGTAAGTTCAGATTGCATCCGAATACCAAGAGTACCTTTGATTGCTAAAAGGTATTGCTCAAGACCCGAACGAACTGAATCTTCTGAAGACGCGCGCCATTTTTTACCCTTCTCAAAGGCTTTGATTGCATTATCAAATTCTTTAAGCGCGGCCTCTAAGTTAGGCTTCTTTGCCTTCAGCTTGCGGCGGGCTTTGCCAAGTGCCTTTTTTACATCTCCAGCGCCACCAAGCTTTCCAATGCGTTTGGCCAGATCATTAACCATCGCCTCAGTTTGCTTTGGGTCCGAAGATTCAACCAAGATCCTGAGCGACATTATTTCATCCTCAAAGCCGAGGAACGCCGGTGTATCATTCATCGCCTCAAGTACAGCTGACACCTCTTCATAGGCGGTATCCGCACTACGACGATATTTATTCCGCGCATCATTCTCAGCTTTGGTCAGTTTGGCGAATTGATCATGAACAGCGTTCCACCC
>DLZA01000351.1:1567-4033 GCA_003447515.1 Paracoccaceae bacterium | reverse complement strand
CCTACGACGCATCTTCGATCCAAGTGTTGGAGGATATGGAACACGTGCGCCTGCGCCCTGGGATGTACATTGGAGGTACGGATGATCGCGCGTTGCACCATATGGTGGCGGAAATCATTGATAACTCAATGGATGAGGCAGTTGCAGGACACGCAAATTGGATAGAGATTGAATTAAATAGTGATTTCAGCGTTACAGTGCGCGATAATGGGCGGGGCATCCCCGTGGATCCTCATCCTAAAAATCCGGATAAATCCGCGCTAGAGATTATATTTTGTACATTGAACGCGGGTGGTAAATTTTCTGGTGATAATTATGAAACGTCGGGTGGCCTAAACGGCGTTGGATCATCCTGTGTGAATGCACTGTCCGACCATTTGCGAGTGGAGGTTGCTCGAAACCGAGAATTGTTTGCGATGGAGTTTAGCCGCGGTGTACCGATCGGCACTTTGCAAAGACTTGGCGCGACAAATAATCGTCGAGGCACTTCGGTATCTTTCCATCCAGATCCAGAAATTTTTGGCAAAGGAGCAAAGTTTAAACCTAAACGTTTATACGCAATGGCAAAATCCAAAGCTTATTTGTTTTCAGGTGTAGAAATTCGTTGGAAATGTGATGCGTCTTGCCTCGGTAAAGACGACGACACACAGCTTACTGACAGATTTCATTTTCCAAATGGATTATCAGACTATTTGGAAGAACGATTAACTGGGGCGAGTACCTACTCCGATACTGCCTTCACAGGTCAAGTGAGCTTTGCTGAAAAATTTGGCGATGGGTTCGTTGGATCTATTGACTGGGCAATAAATTGGACACCTTCGCGAGACGCATTCATGCAATCGTACTGTAACACTGTCCCAACACCAGAGGGTGGTACCCACGAAGCTGGATTCTGGGCTGCTGTTTTAAAGGCAATAAAAGCTTACGGCGAGTTGGTGGGCAATAAGAAAGCTACGCAAATCAAAAGCGAAGACGTGATGGGAGGTGGCTGCGCTTTGGTATCTGTTTTCATTCGAGAGCCAAAATTTGTGGGACAAACCAAGGATCGGTTGGCTACAGTGGAGGTTCAGAAATGGGTCGAAAAATCGGTTCGAGATCATTTTGATAACTGGCTCGCTGCGGATACAAAAGCAGCGGGGGCCATCCTTGATTATATGGTGTTAAAAGCTGAGGAGCGCATGCGGCGGCGCGCGGAAAAGGAAACAGCGCGTAAGTCAGCGACCAAAAAATTGCGTTTACCTGGAAAATTAGTTGATTGTACTAATAAGGACCGTTCAGGTACGGAACTTTTCATTGTTGAAGGTGACTCTGCGGGCGGCTCTGGCAAAGGCGCTCGGGATCGTAAAACGCAGGCTCTTTTACCGCTGAAGGGAAAAATATTAAATGTTTTGGGAGCCGCGAGTGGAAAAATGAAATCAAATCAAGAGATTTCAGATTTATGCGAAACGCTAGGCGTCGGTATGGGCGCAACGTTTAACATCGAAGACCTTCGTTATGAAAAAATCATTATAATGACTGATGCGGATGTAGACGGAGCACACATAGCAGCATTGTTAATGACGTTTTTCTTTACGCAAATGCGCCCATTGGTAGATAATGGACATTTATATTTGGCTTGTCCCCCTCTATTCAAATTGGTTCAGGGCTCAAAAACTGTATATGTCTTAGACGAAGCGGAAAGAGATAAGCTGTTGGAAAACGGTTTGGGAGCCCGTGGAAAAATCGACGTGTCACGGTTTAAAGGGCTTGGCGAAATGAATGCCATTGACTTAAAAGAAACAACAATGAATCCCGAAACACGAAAGTTGATCCGCGTGTCCGTAGATGATGACGACCCTGGTGAAACATCAGACTTGGTTGAACGTTTGATGGGTAAAAAACCAGAGATGCGGTTTGAGTATATTCAGAAAAATGCACAGTTTGCTGAAGAGTTAGATGTTTGAAGTCCGATAAATTGGGCTCGAAGTCCTACTCGGCGAGCGCTCGGGTTTTTTCCCACAAAATAGTACTGATATTGACGTTTGATGGTAGAGAGCGATTTGCACCGGGCAAACGTGCGCCAGGTTGATTTTCAACTGATTCTGAAACGCGCCTCAAACGCTCGTAAAATGTATCTCCCGCAAAGGTAGTTGGGTCTACTAGAAAATAGAACTGACCGAGGTCATGAGGTTCACCATCGGGCAATTTTAATCCTTTGACGTCCAAAGAATTTACAGAACCAGTCAGTGCAGCAGCTAAAACTTCAACCATGAGGCCCAATCCCCATCCTTTGTAGCCACCTGTAGACATAAGTGAGCCGTTGAGGGCCGCATGCGGATCCGTTGTTGGATTACCGTTAGCATCGACTGCCCAACCTAACGGAATTTCTTCGCCGGCTGCTGCGGCCATCGTAATCTTACCTAATGCGATTGCTGAAGTAGATTGATCAAATTGGAAAGCCAAACCGCCTTGTTTAGCGGGCACAGA
>DLZA01000351.1:0-1180 GCA_003447515.1 Paracoccaceae bacterium | reverse complement strand
GCAGAAGCATTGGTAAAGCCCAAACCAATCAACCCAGCATCAGCAATTTGTTCTGTGAAATAGCCAAGCGACGTACATGTATGAGAGTGCGCCACAGCAAAGCTAGCTGTCCCCATATCATGTGCGGTTTCAAGCGCTGTGGACAGGCCACGAGCAAAAGCAGGTTGCGCAAAACCAAACCTTGCATCTACCAGTACGGAAGCAGGTTTAGGTTTAGTAACAATGGGTTCTACGTTTCCCTTAACACGTCCGGACGTAAGTTGGGCACAATAGCTCTCTAGATAGTAAAGACCACAAATCAAATTTTTTGTGGCTTCGGCTTTGCGAATGGCTTTAGCGACCTCTGCAGCGATCCAAGGGGCGGCACCATGTTTGATCATTGCTGTCGCTGAAGTTTTTTCGATGAGGTCTAGGGATACAGTTGTTTCAGTCATCAGGTGCGCCAATTTTTTAAAAGTGTGTTAAGGGGAAGTGGTTCAATTTGTGATACTTGTCGTAATTTGCCAGGCGTTCGCGACAAGTGCGGTGTTGGACGGGGTTGATGAACCCCTGAATGCTTCTCAAAAAGGGCTCGCGATTTATTGTGTGGATCTTCGAAGGCTTCTGCAATAGTCAGCACGGGCGCAAAGCAAGTATCAGTGCCGTGCAGTAGTTGTGTCCATTCATCGCGTGTTTTTGTTCTAAAGATGGCGGCAAACGCCTTCTTCGTATTAGGCCACTCATCTTCGTTCATCTGGGTTTGAGAAAGTGCAGGATCTGCTCCTATACGACGCAGCAATTCAATATAAAATTTTGGCTCAATAGCACCAATAGCGACGTGGCCGCCACAGGCAGTTTGGTAAACATTGTAAAATGGAGCAGCTCCATCGAGAATGTTAGTTTCGCGCCGATCATTCCATGCCTTACTTTGTTTCATAGCGTAAATCATCGACATAAGGTGTGCTGTTCCGTCAGTTATCGAAGCGTCAACAACCTGACCCTGGCCTGATTTACTGGCTTCTAGCAACGCACAGACGATGCCGTATGCAAGATACATTCCACCCCCGCCAAAATCACCAATGAGGTTTAAGGGAATTACAGGGGTTTCAGCGGGGCCAATGGCGTGCAGAGCTCCAGATAGAGCGATGTAATTAATATCATGACCCGCGGCATGAGATAAAGGACCCTCTTGTCCCCAACC
>DLZA01000289.1:4521-4765 GCA_003447515.1 Paracoccaceae bacterium | reverse complement strand
TTTTTTCCGGAAAATGTTTGTGTGGCGATATTACCTACAAATGCCACGCTGATCCTTCTGTCATTTTCAATTGCCACTGTGAAGATTGCCGCCGTGCCACTGGCTCAGTCTTTGGCACGAATTTTTTTGTTCCAGAAGACGAGCTTGAAATTTTTGGTGAAGTTTCTTCTTACTCCCATACTGCCGATAGCGGAAGTACCATGACAAAGCGGTTTTGTCCTAATTGTGGGTCTCTGCTGTTTGG
>DLZA01000289.1:0-4109 GCA_003447515.1 Paracoccaceae bacterium | reverse complement strand
GGACAGCAAGGTTCCATCAACAAGCATAGATGAAAATCTTAAGCAAGCATCTAGGATGCCGTCTTGAAAAAATTTGGCGCCATGCGCGCGCTTTTAGTAGCACTAATTTTGATGATTAATTCGCAGGTGGGGTTTTCGTACAGAAAGCTGGGTACCAAATGTGAGACAAAAAATGTTGAGATGGAAACTTTAAATCGCAATAGAATTGATTACACATTGTACCGCAGACTGCTCATTAATCTTAACATTAATGTCATCTCCAGGTTGCGCGGGGTGTAAGCCAAGTGCAGTCCCCCCCAAAATAATATCTCCTGCCGATAGTTGTAAATTATGCTCAACCAAGTGCTGCTGTAGCCAATCAAGTGAAGATAATGGCCCACCATCCATTGGCCAGAGGTCGCCAGAATCAATAATTGAACCATTTATTTCTAAAGACAGGATTGATGTTTCGTCGAATTCGTCGGGTAACTTTTCCCATGTCTGATCTGATAAAATCAGGCCTTTATTAAGACCGTTGTTAGCAATCAATTCTGAAAGAGATTTGTCTGGAGCACGAAAAACAAAATTGTGTAATTCAATAACTGGAAAAACAGATAAAATTTGTCCATTTTCTCCAATCTTAATCGCCATTTCTGCTTCAATAGCAAGATTGCAAAAAGAGTTTGGGTCCACCTTCACAACGTTTTCTAACACTTCCTGATCAAATAGAATGCCCCGTATAGGTCCTTTCATACCAAATAATTTTGTTGTGCCAGGGCCAGTGCATCCAACTTTGTAGCCAATTACGCGTTCACCATCTTGAACTCGCAACCTAGCCGCTTCATCCTGAACAGCATATGCTTCGCTAATTTCCAAACTAAAGTCTGGCTCGCTAAAGCAAGTCCCCGGTTTTATGGAACGATAATCTTTTAATTGCTATTGTGCCAATTCATTTATCTGGTTCGTCATATAAAGCGCCTTTGTGGTCCCATCTCAATTGCGTTCTGGCCACTAAACCCACTTGCGCGGCTTTCGTTTAGAATGCCAAGATGCTATTTGCGCCTAGAGAAGGATTACGCCACCACAGTTATTATGTGTACCCTCTCTTATCAAATGACACTATTTGGACCCATAGGCTCTGACGTCAGACACTGCTCCGGCCAATCTAGGCTGCGAATCGCCCCGCAGAACCTCGGTTCCGATAGCACGAGCCGTCATGGTCCTCCCTTCGACAATCACGATGCCGCGCAAGATGACAGTTTCGGGCCAGCCAGTAACTTCGAACCCTTCGTAAGGGCTGTAATCCGCCGCATCGTGCAGTTCAGCGTGCCGGATCGTCCGGCGTATCTGCGGATCCCAAATCGTGATGTCGGCATCCGCACCGATGGCGATGGTGCCTTTCCGCGGATACATGTCATATGTGCGAGCGTGGTTCGTTGATGTCAGCGCCACAAAACGTGTCAGGTCGATACGGCCCTTCATGACGCCCTCGGAAAACAGGATGGGCAAGCGCGTTTCGATCCCCGGTATACCGTTTGGGATGTGCCTGAAACTGCGCAGCCCCGCCGGATTGCGTTTGCCCTGGTCGTCCTCGTACCGGAACGGACAATGGTCAGATGAAAAGAGATCAAACAGACCGGTTTGAATGCCGCGCCAGCAATTCTGCTGCTCCGCAATGTCGCGCGGCGGTGGCGAGCATACAAACTTGGCCCCTTCCCAATTGTCCCGTGCAAGGTCGTCGGCCTCAAGCACCAGATACTGCGGGCACGTTTCGGCTGTGATTTTGACCCCGCGTGCGCGTGCGCGTGCGATCTCGTCGATTGCAGCGCCATTAGAGACGTGGACGATGACGATCGGGACGTCGACAACCTCGGCCAGTGTAAGCGCGCGGTGGGTGGCCTCCCGTTCGGCGGCCACGGGCCGGGTGGTGGCGTGAGCGCGCGGCGCAATATCGCCCACTTCCGCTGCGCGGGCTGCGAGGAACGCGATGACATCCTCGTTTTCGCAATGAACCATGACTTTAGCGCCATGCCGTCGTGCTACTTCCATCGTAGCGAGTATCCCGGCATCGTCCAAGCGCATCGCCTCATAGGTCATGAACACTTTTACTGACCGTTGTCCCTCCGCGATTAATGCGGGCAGTTCCTGGCCGAGCACATGTGGCGTCGGATCGGTCACGATCATGTGAAACCCGAAATCGACATGCGCGCCCTCGGCCTTTTCGCGGTAATCACGAAACGTGGCGGTAAGCGACTGCCCGCGTTCTTGCAGGCAGAAAGGCATCACTGTCGTGTTGCCGCCGAAGGCTGCAGCTCGCGTGGCACTGTCGAAATTGTCGGCCATCACGATGCCCGATCCGGAGGGTTGAGCGATATGAACGTGGCTGTCTATGCCGCCAGGCAAGACGTACCGTCCGGTCGCGTCGATTACCCGCGTCGCGTCGCCCATATCGCCACCGATCTGCACGATCCGGCCGTCGCGAACCCCGATGTCAGCCTTGAAAACGTCCGCGGCAGTGGCGACCGTGCCATTGGCGATAATTAGGTCATATGGCATTGAAATTCCTTTCAGGCGTTGATCTGGCCAAGGTCGAGGTCGAGGTCGAGGTCGAGTGCTCCCGTCGAGTGGCGTCAATTATTGGGCGCATATATTTAGGCTGTGGCAGCAATCTGTTGCGAGTTTTTTTAGTCTGAAAGCTGCCCCTAGTATTTTCATCATAACGTGATGCGTTTGTCTATGCTCAGGGACGCTAATACGCCTTCGAACACAGCGATGCCGTTGATTATATCTTCTATCGATATTGGATACGCGCCGCGGGACTGGATTGCCTCAGCAAAGGCTTCGAGTTGCTTGCGTTCAGTCGATATATTGGGAAATGACCATTCTTGACGTTTCCCCTCGACAGATTTCCATATGAGATCGTTGGCACCGCGTAGCTCTAACCAGCCCCTTTCACCAAAGACCTGCATACGGAAGATTGGCGCTGTCGCCGTCATGGTAGTGACATAGCCCGTGGCGCGGTTATCGAACTGAAGCAGCATAGATGTGATGTCATCATGGTTGATCTTGTGCACGAGACGATCACTTTGCGCTATAACAGACGTGACCGGTCCTAATAGATGGATCATAGCGTCGATCACATGAATACCGGCAGCGCCTAACCCCCCTGCGGGACTTTCCCCCGGAGCAACACGCCACATGTCAGACGTGTAGATCTCATCAAAGCCGACATGGCTACTCATGTTGCCTTCGATATGCAGGATCGTGCCCAAATCGCCACTCGTGATCATGGTTTTCATACGCTCCACAACAGGTAGAAAACGGCGGTTATGGCCTGCAGCAAAAACGATCCCCGCATTCTTGACCTCCTGCAGAGCGGTCTTGGCATCGGCCAGCGTCAACGCAATGGGCTTTTCGCAAAATAGATCTTTGCCAGCCTGTGCGACCTGCATGATCTGATCTTTGTGCTGCGAATGGGGCGTCGCCAGAACGACGCCGTCGATCTGCGGATCAGAAAGGACAGTTGTCAAATCATCGCTCAGGGCGATGCCTTGCGCCGCACACCACTCAGCGGCCTTTGCGGGTGACCGGGCAACAGCTTGGGTGAATATCACCGTCTTAGAAACTCCCTGAACAGACTCGACGAGAATGCGACCCCAACGGCCCGGTCCAACAAGCGCAAGACGTTGCATGATCCGTCCCTTTCAAGGTTTGGTTCGGCTACTGCTTAGGTGCGGGCGCACTGAATTCTAAGCGTAGTTAAAGGCGATATCTTTTGCCCCTTCCCAAAGTATCAAGTTGCCGAGCTTCATCAGGTTTTCATGGCCCGACGTCAGCGTGATAAAGTGGTTACCAGCGAGCTGACCCATCTTTGAGGAGAAATCGACCCCGCCGTATGCGAGGAGGATCTCCGTCTCGCTAATCCCGCTGGGATAGAGGATGATTTGACCGGGAGCTGGGTGGCTGGTGTGGTTTTCGTAGCCGACGCCGAAATCGCGATCTCCCAGAGGAATCCAAACGCCTTCGCCTGACCAACGGACATGGACGAGTTGGCCTAGGAACGGCATGGCAGACTCGAAGGCGGCACAGGTCTTGGGTGCAGCTTCCATCTCTAAGCGTGCATCGAAGCT
>DLZA01000168.1 GCA_003447515.1 Paracoccaceae bacterium | reverse complement strand
CTTTATTTGTCCTATATAGTCCAGTATATGTCAACCTGGTCCACGTATAAAGGGTGGTCTTTAAGGTGGCTTAGGCTCCAGAACTGCAAAGAGGCTATATATGGCGAACGGTGGAAGAACTGCGCTAACGGTACGTGCCGTTGAAACAAAAAAACCAGGAAAATATGCAGATGGCGGACGTTCGGGTCTTTGGCTAAACGTTTCTCCCACCGGAGCGCGCAGATGGTTTGTTCGTGTCGTAATTGACGGCAAACGTAGGGAGATGTCCTTGGGCACTTACCCCTTAACATCACTAGCAGACGCACGAGAAAAAGCTCTCGACGCTCAAAAGCTCGCACGCAGAGGCCAGGACCCTATCAAAACGAGAAATCAAAATGAAATACGCAAAACCTCGACGCCAACTTTTACATCTTGCGCGGCTAAATTTATTCGCTCCCACCGTCGAGGCTGGCGAAACAAAAAACATGCTCGGCAATGGGTGAGCACCCTCAAGACTTATGCAAGGCCGACAATCGGAAACGTACCCGTCGATCGGGTCGAGACCGAGGAAATTCTAGCGATCTTAACTCCACTCTGGACCCAGAAAACTGAGACAGCGAAACGTGTTCAGGGCCGAATTGAAAATATTCTGGATTTTGCTGCAGCGCGCAAATGGCGAGAACCCATTAACCCCGCTCGATGGCGAGGTCACTTGGATAAATTACTGCCCAAGCCCTCAAAAGTTACAAAGGTACAACATTTCCCAGCGATGGATTTCAAAAGCGTGCCGGCATTTATGACTGAGCTTGAGGTAAACGAAAGTTTCTCATCCTTGGCCCTTCAACTTCTTATTTTAACAGCGACGCGCACCAGTGAGGTGTTAAGGGCTACTTGGACCGAATTTGATCTAGAATCCAGCGTTTGGACACTAGCTCCGGAGCGAATGAAGGGTGCCAGAGAACACAAAGTACCCCTGTCTAATTCGGCCATGACCATATTGAGCAATCTTCCTCGGATTGAAGGAAACCCTTTCGTCTTTCCAGGAGCACGTCATGGCCGGCCCTTGTCCAACATGGCATTACTGCAGCTGATGCGTGGCATGGGTTACGGTGCTGGTGGAAACCGAGGTGCTTTCGTCCCCCATGGGTTTAGGTCTAGCTTTCGAGATTGGTCTGGCGAAGTGTCCAGCTTTCCCCGAGATATAGCGGAGATGGCTTTGGCACACGCCATTAAGGATAAAACTGAAGCGGCTTACCGTCGAGGTGACCTGCTAAACAAACGTAGATTAATGATGCAGGAATGGGCTGACTGGTGCAGCAAGCCGAAAGACAAAATTGCCCCCGTAAATGAAGCCAAAAAGGTGGCAATATGAACAATGATACCCCTCGCCCCATAGGCAGGCCAAAAAAAATTAAACCCGTAAGGGGCGAAGAAGTTCCGCACCAACTATATTTCGGCCCTGATATGGACTTTAACGATATTTCAAAAAAGATTGCGGACGACCTTGGGATAAATCAGGGTCAGATGAGCGATAAACTTGCAGGGGCTGGGTTAGCTTATCTATCACTTGGTGAACTCAAAAAAAATGCATCGCTAATCCGAAAGCGACGGGGAAACCGCTCACATATTCACACCCAGCAGCTTTTGATAGATTGCGCCGAAATTTTACACGTTGCGACTGGGATTGATGGGAAAGCAGAGCTTAGCGGCATTGGCCCCCGGAACGAACACAAGTCAACGATTATCCGACATGCTAAGGTGGTTCTTTCAGCTCTCGGTTTACCACATCACCATTCAATGCAGCAGCAAGCTCGGAACGCCGCAAAACGAATGCCAATACACGCATAGATTTTATTTTATTTTCATCACATGCACAGAAATTTCCATCAGTCTAAGGACGACCTATCTGGATTGTTTTGGAGTAAGTTATGCAAAAATCAGAGGTCAGGTACCTGCGTATTAATCAGGTACTGAAGAAAATCCCAGTCTGCAAATCGACTATCTGGCATTGGTCTAAAAACGGCTCTTTTCCATCACCACACAAGTTGGGACCTAAAATATCGGCTTGGCTAGAGGCTGATATCGACGCTTGGTTGCTGGCCAAAGGTGAGAATGACCAATGAGTGAACCTCTCGTTTTGACAGTTGAGCCTGAGAACATACCAGACCTATTGAAGAACACTGATAGGTGGGGCCTGTGGTGCAGGGAGCAGCTATGTCGAACATGACCGTAATTAAATCACTTAAACCTGAGTCTCTGGGCAAGTGCTACAGCGTCGACAACGATGGCACGTTAAGCAAGAGCGTAGTCGCGAACGTTCGGAAAGGCAAAGCAAAGAGGCTGAATACCTCTAATTCCAAAGAGCTCGCCGTATTGCTTAGAAGTGTTTGCGAGGCCAGCGATATCGCAGTCATGGCGGGGTGCTTTATCGACGCTGAGCATGGAAAAACCGTCAACCTCGTTACCGAACGCACGCTTGCCGAGCTTGTGAAATGCGATGTGAAAGATACGCCCGGTGGAGTTCAGGCAATCGACGGCAAAAAATATGCTGCACGC
>DLZA01000006.1:5439-5748 GCA_003447515.1 Paracoccaceae bacterium | reverse complement strand
GTAGCGATGAAGCCAAATAAAGAATATCACAGCGCATACCGATGAAATTATGCATTGCTCTTTTTGGTATTACATTAACTGCGACATCCTTGAGTGCAGCAGAATTTTTGATGCGCTTGCCAATAGGTGCTAAGGCCACTTATTCCGAAATAGAGACAACAATTCCAGCCATCGTACCTGTTGGGCCATTTATAAATGGTTCTTTTCCAACGGAGATTACACCCAAAAAAATTCGCCGCTCGGTTTGGAATATGGGTAACGAACAAACTATAACAAAAATAGGTGAAGACATTTCGGTGCAATTGGAGC
>DLZA01000006.1:2675-5054 GCA_003447515.1 Paracoccaceae bacterium | reverse complement strand
CGCTTTGCAATTGATGTCGTAGACGAACCAATGATGCGGGTAAATTTGCGTGATTATCGTTTCATTACTGCAAAACAAACAGTGAATATAAATCCAGCTTACGTGACTTTTCTGCTCAGTAATTCACCTGTATCTGCTTACGTACAAATGACAGAGTATCACCCGGCTGATGTTCCATTAAAAGTTATAGGTGAGGCCTCAACAGTTCTTGAGGGATTAACATTTGAAGCAGGCAGCACTTCGCTAGGTACTGATCCAAAAGGTGCTTTGGCGGCGCTAGCTAAAAAACTGAAAACAGAAAAAAATTTACACGTGTTTTTAGTTGGACATTCTGACATGTCAGGATCCCTTGAGGGCAACACTAAAATTTCTCAACGCCGGGCCGAATCTGTGCGCATTGCCTTAATAAATGATCATGGAATTGCCCCGGGAAGATTAGAAGCTCATGGTGTTGGCTTTTTATCTCCTCGCGCAACAAACGAAACCGAAGCAGGTGCGCAAAAAAACCGCCGTGTTGAGATTGTTTTTTCAAGGAAAGAATCTGAATAACCAATAAATCTCAAACTTTCCCAAGTTGCTTGAAGTTTTCCACAAGTACACAGGTAAGAAAGTGTAAATTTAACTGTATGTAGGGATCCAGTGAAGAAGCTAGAATTATCCTTATATCGCAAGTATGAAATTCTAATACAGAAAATGTGTTGATCAACTGCTAAAGTTGGATCACGCCTCAACATACACCATTGGAGAATACTATATGAACAAGCAAACTCCGTTGAACCATCGTCCAACCGAAGAGCTAATTGCGCTGAATGCCGCCCATCATATTCAGCCATTTGCAAATGGTGATGTAACTAAAAAAACTGGAAGCCGTGTAATTGTGCGAGCCAAGGGCATTTATCTGTATGACAGCGAAGGAAATCGTATTTTAGATGGTATGGCTGGGCTGTGGTGTGTGAACATAGGTTATGGTCGGAACGAATTAGCAGAAGTTGCCCAACGACAGATGCAACAATTACCCTACTATAATACATTCTTTCAAACTACCCACCCACCTGTCGTAGAACTAGCAGCCAAAATTGCAGAGCTCACGCCGGGAGATTTAAACCACGTCTTCTTTGGGAACTCTGGATCGGATGCAAATGATACTAATATTCGGATGGTGCGGCATTACTGGGCATCTAAAGGAAAACCGACCAAACAAATCGTCATTTCACGGGAAAATGCGTATCATGGTTCCACTGTCGCAGCGACTGCACTGGGGGGTATGGCACATATGCATGTGCAAGGAGCAGAAAATGTTGGTGGGTTAGCACACATTTCACAACCTTATTGGTGGGTGAATGGTGGAGACATGACGCCAGAAGATTTTGGCCTCAAATGTGCCGCGGAACTAGAATCCAAAATTAATGAGTTAGGTGAAGATAACGTAGCTGCATTTATCGCAGAGCCCATTCAAGGTGCAGGAGGCGTGATTGTTCCTCCAAATACTTATTGGCCTGAGATTCAACGAATTTGTGATACCTATAACATTCTACTAATTGCGGATGAGGTAATTTGTGGGTTTGGGCGTACAGGTAAATGGTTTGGCTCTGAAACTTTCAATATTTGTCCAGATATAATGACCATCGCAAAAGGGTTATCATCAGGCTACATGCCAATTTCTGGTTCGGTTGTAAGTGACCGTATTGCGGAAGAGTTTGCGCAAAAAGGTGGTGATTTCTTTCATGGTTATACCTATTCTGGCCATCCCGTTGCAGCAGCAGTTGCTTTAGAAAACCTACGGATTTTAGAAGAAGAAAAAATTGTAGAACACACCGCAGAGATATCGCCATACTTCGCAAAGAAATGGTCAAAACTTAGGGATCATCCTCTGGTGGGTGAGGTGCGTTTATGTGGGTTACTTGGCGCGATTCAAATGACACCAAACGCAAGCAGTCGTGCCGCTTTTGGACAGCCGGGGTCTGTCGGGAAAATCTTTAAAGACCTTGCTGTTCAGAATGGCGTAATGTTGCGCGCTGTCAAAGACAGTATAGCCTGTTCACCACCGTTGGTGATCACAGAAGTTGAAATTGACGAAATTGTGTCAGCTGCTTGGAAAACACTGGATGAGACGCATGCTCAGGCCAAGGCAGATGGTTTAATGTAAAACCTAATTGAACGTTAAAAAATAAAGCTGTCCTCATTTAAATCATAAAATTTGACAGATTTGTGGATCATTTAGTCGTTTACAAAAATTTCGGTGGCTCACTTTTATGCGCCATCGGATTCATAAGATTAGACTTCTTAAAACCATTGAATCGCAGTTCAACTATGTCTATCCAGAAATCTTTCCATTTTGGTAGTGAATCAAGTACCTATGTGTTGGGGTCACACATTATT
>DLZA01000006.1:1233-2293 GCA_003447515.1 Paracoccaceae bacterium | reverse complement strand
ACATTTTCCCTAAACTTCTCTGAACCTAATAACTTTTTAGGACGGCTGCTTTATAAATTTTAAATTTAGGATTAAAAGTATAACCCCGAAGAAACTTATAACACTAAAAGAAACACTGGATTTAAATCCATATTTCAAAAGCTTAAACTTTTAACATTTTTTCATGCCTTGCAATTTAAGAATCATTTAGTTAGTGCATAAAGAACAATCGGTAAGTCTGGCTTCCAACCCCAGTCTTCCTTCGAAAATTCCGACGGGCTGTGCGCCCGTTTTTTTGTGTCTCAAAGGACCAAAACTATGTCTGATCTGATCGCAAGAGCGACCATTGATAAAAGTATTGCTGAAATAATTCAGCCTGTGATCGAAGATCTTGGGTATGAATTGGTGCGATTGCGGTTGCTCACGGGCAAACAGACAATCATGCAAATTATGGCTGAACGTCCCACAGGTGGTATTGAGGTTGATGATTGCGCTAGAATCTCAACTGAGGTGTCAGCAATTTTAGATGTAGAAGATCCTATTGAGGGTGAATATGCACTCGAAGTCTCTAGCCCAGGCATTGATCGTCCGCTAACACGTTTAAAAGATTTTGAAACCTTTCAAGGTTACGAGGTTAAGATCGAGACTTCAGAATTAATTGATGGCCAACGCCGCTTCAAAGGGGAATTGCGCGGAGTTCAGGACGGTGAAGTTTTGGTTGAAATCCAGCAAGGGATCATCGGACTACAATTTGATTGGCTGTCAGATGCAAAGCTTGTCCTAACAGACACCCTAATTAGAGAAAGTTTAAAAGCCCGCAAAGATAGTGGGCTAGATGAAAGTAAGTTTGACGATATTGAAACCGAAGAGGATCCGTCATGAGCATTACCAGTGCGAACCGTCTAGAGCTGCTACAAATTGCAGACGCCGTTGCCCGTGAAAAGATGATCGACCCAGATCTTGTGTTGCAGGCGATGGAAGAATCCTATGCAAAAGCAGCCAAATCGAAGTACGGTCCTGAATTAGACATCCGTGCAAAAATTGATCGCAAATCAGGCGAGCTAGAAATGACCCGCGTTAG
>DLZA01000006.1:0-831 GCA_003447515.1 Paracoccaceae bacterium | reverse complement strand
AGGCGACTGGGTTATCGACGAACTTCCACCCATGGATTTTGGTCGGATCGCTGCACAATCTGCAAAACAAGTTATTTTGCAAAAAGTGCGCGAGGCTGAGCGTGAGCGTCAGTATGACGAGTTTAAAGATCGCGAAGGAACAATAATAAACGGCCTGGTAAAACGCGTGGAATACGGCAACGTAATCGTAGATGTAGGCCGCGGCGAAGCAGTTCTGCGTCGTGATCAGTTAATCAACCGCGAACTATTCCGCAACGGCGACCGTGTTCGTGCATTCATCAAAGAAGTACGCTCAGAGATGCGTGGGCCACAAATCTTTCTGTCCCGTACAGCGCCTGAATTCATGGCAGAATTATTCAAAATGGAAGTACCTGAAATTTACGATGGCATTATTGAGATTAAGGCTGTTGCTCGTGATCCAGGTTCACGCGCAAAGATCGGGGTGATTTCCTTTGATAATTCGATCGATCCTGTTGGTGCTTGCGTGGGCATGCGTGGTAGCCGTGTTCAGGCCGTTGTAAACGAACTGCAAGGCGAAAAGATTGACATCATTCCATGGAATGACGATGCACCAACCTTCTTGGTCAACGCATTACAACCTGCCGAAGTAGCCAAAGTTGTTCTGGACGATGAAGCAGAGCGCATCGAAGTCGTTGTCCCTGATGATCAACTATCCCTCGCAATTGGCCGTCGCGGTCAAAATGTACGTTTGGCATCTCAGCTGACTGGTCTTGATATTGATATTATGACTGAAGCCGAAGAGTCTGAGCGTCGTCAAAAAGAGTTCGAAATTCGCTCCAAACTTTTTATGGATACCATGAATGTAGACGA
>DLZA01000066.1 GCA_003447515.1 Paracoccaceae bacterium | reverse complement strand
CTGTTTGGGTTATGTTTAAATTGTTTGGTCTGCTGACTGCCTTGTTTAAATTTTTTAATGGGGGCGAAACGTTCGTGTCTCGTTATTTCAACCGTAACCGTGAACGCAAAGGATTTGAGTCATTGGCAGACAGTATGGTTGCACTCGCTTCGGGCGAAGGCAAAATTTCTTTGCAAAAAGCTGCTAAAGCAGAACGGTATTTTGGACACTCGGAACTCACTCAACTAATTAGTGCTCAGGCTGCAGAAATGTCAGGAGATACGCAACACGCACTGAAAAATTTTGAAAAACTGTTAAAAAATGACCGTACAAGATTTGTTGGTGTGCAAGGCTTGATGAAACAAAAATTGGCAGACGGTGATTCAGACACAGCGCTGAAATTGGCTGAAAAAGCCTTTGCTTTGTGTCCAACCCATAATGCCACGCTTGAAACACTGTTTACGCTTCAAACGGAAAAACAGGAATGGTCAGGTGCGCGCAAAACCTTAGAGGCCAAGATCAAAGCCCACATGTTGCCTCGCGATGTAGGTCGCCGACGTGAAGCGGTCCTGTTGCTCGCCGAGGCCCGTCGCTTTTTAGATGACGGTAAAATTTCATTAGGTAAAGCGGCTGCCTTACAGTCTAACACTCTTTCTCCTAGTTTGATTCCATCTGCCGTTTTGGCTGCTGAAATGCATGTGCTCGACAACAACAAACGCGCTGCTAGCAAGCTTCTGAAAAAAGCGTGGAGCAGCATCCAGCATCCTGATCTTGCTCGTACGTTTGCGCACATTGAACCTGATGAGTCACCTGCAGTACGATTAAAACGCTTTAATCAACTGCTTCGTGTGCGCCCCGAAGATCCAGAATCACGAATGTCACAAGCTGAGCTGTTACTAAGTGTTGAGGATTTTCCAGGTGCGCGACGTGCAATTGGCTCCCTTGCCGAAGACGAACCAACTGCTCGTTCGCTGGTTATAATGGCCGCAATTGAAAAAGGCGAAGGTGCAGAGGATGTCGTCGTCCGTGGCTGGTTGACGAAAGCCCTGTCCGCATCCCGTGGCCCCCAGTGGATATGTGATAGTTGTAACAAAATCCACACAGCTTGGGCGCCAAAATGTGACAACTGTGCTGGCTTTGATACTATGGATTGGACAACGCCACCAGCAAGTGATGATCTGGCGGTAAATCCAGCTATACTAACCTTGATGACTGGCTTATTAGATGCGGTTCCAGACGTGTTTACTCATGAAGAAACCGCAAAATAGCTTCGTTTATCTGTCTGGAGTGCGTCGTTACCAGCCCATGACCCGCTCCTTTAATTTTAACGATTTGCGCAGTGTTGTTTACTTCGCTTAGGAGTTTGGCGGTGTTTTGTGGGATTACACTATCTTCTTCGCCAAATATTGCCAAAATTGATACATTACGTTCTTTCAAAATTCGATGTGCATCCCGCATATCTGACTCTGATGAATGCACCTGGCGCTCTAGCACGCATTTTCGCATTCATCGGTTGTCGCGTGAAACATGCGCCTATTAAAGCCAGTGCGAGTTTCAAAAGAATAAGCCAAGCTGGGCTAAAATTCATGTGCCACAAAACGTATGATGTACAATTTGATCTCCAGTGGGCGGATTTTCATATTCGTCCGCATTATCCCGTGCTTCAAATGGTTTTTCTAAAAGTGACATTAGCATTTCAAATGGTGTAAAATCACCTGCTAAAGCACTTAGAATTACTTCCTCTACCCTATGATTTCGAGGAATGTATATAGGGTTAACTGCTTTCATTCCTTCTAACAGAGTGGGATCATGCAAGACGCGCCATGTGCTGAGCCATTCCAGCGCAGGATCTGGTGTCACAAAAAGTGAAGAAAAGCCATCATGGCGCCCACCCTCTGCAATTCGTGTCAATTCTGTAAAGAACAGCGTGAAATCACATTCGTGATCTGCCATAAACTTAAATGTGGAGTGCGTAAACGCCGTGTTCACAGGGATCCCTAGCTTGGACGCGATCCCAAGATGCAACGCATTATCAAAAATCACTGAAAATTTTTCGACCGTGCTCTCTGCCAGATTGACCGCGGTGTCCTTATCTTTACTTATTATTGGCAACAACGCCTCCGCAAAACGAGAGATATTCCAAGCTCCAACATTAGGTTGATTTATCCACGCATATCGCCCGTTCTGATCAATCGAACTGAACACTTTATTTGGGTGAAAATTGTCTATAAATGCGCAGGGTCCGTAATCAATTGTCTCTCCTGCGATTTGCACATTATCTGTGTTCATCACCCCATGAATGAATCCCAAACACATCCATTGCGCGATGAGCTTGGCATAACGTTCCATCATCATTTTGAGCATTTCAAGGGGTGGGTTTTCCGTCTCCTGCGCGCTGGGATAATGGCGATTTATCACATAATCTGTCAGTATACGTAAGTTTTCGGTGTCTTGCTGAGCAAAGAAATACTGAAACGTCCCAACCCGAACATGGCTTTGTGCTACACGTGTTAGAACAGCTCCTGGCACCCCAGTTTCCCGCTGTACTCTTTCGCCTGTAGATACTGCCGCCAGTGCCTGCGTTGTTGGCACACCTACTGCGCTCATAAACTCGCTAACAATATATTCTCGCAAAACAGGCCCCAGAGCTGCCTTTCCATCACCGTTTCGCGAAAATGGGGTCCTGCCAGACCCTTTTAGTTGCACATCATGGCGTAACCCATCAGGTCCAATAATTTCGCCTAATAAATGCGCACGACCGTCGCCTAACTGTGGTGACCAACCACCAAATTGGTGTCCTGCATAAGCCATGGCCAACGGTTCAGATCCATCCGCAACTGCTGCCCCTGATAACATCGCAATTCCTGCATCAGATGCCAACCATTCTGCATTTAGTCCAATTTCACTTGCTAACCGTGAATTTAACTTAATCAGTTTTGGACTCGGTGCCGGGTCAGGATCTATCCTTGTAAAAAAACTGTCAGGCAGCCGCGCATATGTGTTGTCGAATGTGATCATTTTTTCCATACTTGCAAAATATATTTTGATGTCATCAAATCTAAATGTGCTCCGCCACCATTTTTGAATAATGTGATTTCACCGTCAGATTGCCTTTTAGCTGTCTTTGCAACCAAATCATATAATTCGCCTTGAATTGCTTTGGCACTGAATGCGCCATTTTCTATTGGAATCTTTAGCTCGCCAATATGTTTAATGGTTGTCGCACGACTGTCGACAAATACACGGGCACGGTTAAGTGCCGCATCATCGACTTCTCGCATATCAGGGCGATAGGCTCCAATCAGGTCTACGTGTTGTCCTGCCTGCAGCCATTCTCCGCATATCACAGGTTCTGTGCTCATAGTTGCACAAGATATGATATCTGCCTGCAAAACAGCTTTTTTAAGGTTTTTTACGGCTGAAATTTCATGGGATTTAGATCCTAAGTGTGCCAATTTAACCGCTTTTGCATGTGTGCGGTTCCAGACCAAGAAAGCTACGTCAGGAAAAGCGTGAGAATATGCTGAGATGAGGTTTTTTGCAACTGTTCCAGCGCCTACTATCAGCACAACTTTACTGTCAGGTCGTGCTAGGATCTTGGCTCCCAGCAAACTGTCCCCAGCTGTTTTCCATTTTGTCACTAGATGAAAATCAATTACTGCCTCCAGAGTGCCATGCGTGTCGTCAAACACCATTACCCCACCGTGGATCATTGGCTTGCCTTTGGCGACATTCTCAGGGATCACTGTTGCTGATTTTACCGCAACGCCTAGCCCATCGATCCACGCTGCACGGCTTAATAAGGTGTCATCTCCACGATACGCGAACCCATCTGTAATGCTTGCCTTGGCGAGCTTGTGACCATCGCGCAATGCGTTTGTGACACCCTCCCATGTTAGGTGGCTATCCATTTCCTCAAATCCAATAAAGGGAACGCTCATTTCAATAAACCTTCCGCTTTTAACCGCTTGATCCAGCCGCTAGGACCGTCAAATAGATGCACATTCCATCCACGCGCCGCCGCTGTATTAAGGTTTTCGTGCCGATCGTCCGTAAACAACAACGCCTGTGGCTCAATACCGCTTTCCTGTTCCAAAATCTCAAAAATCCGTGGCTCTGGCTTCACTTCTCCAAGATACCCTGAAATATACCGCTGATCGAATTCCTTTAAAAACGGATATACTGTTTCCGCATACTCAAAGGTTTGAATACCGAAATTAGATAAAGCAAATACGGTTATAGAATTAGCTCGCAACTTTCGTAAAGTATCAACAGACGGTTCAATCGCTGGTGATGCCATATCCAGCCAGCGATCATACCAAAGCTGTATCATTTTGTAGTATTTAGGATAGTCCTCCGCTGCGCTATCAACGGTGTCTTTCCAGTTTGCTCCACGATCAATCAAATCGTTCATTCTATGTAAGTCAATGGTTTCAAACATCTTTTTACATTCAACTGCTGGCATAATTGTTTCATAAAACCGCTCTGGTTGCCATTCAATGAGCACGTTTCCAATGTCAAAGACAACAGCTTCAATCTTGCTGAGCAAACCGTACCTCTCGTTCTAGAATGTCTAAAAACCGTGACCGGTCAGCTTTGCTGAACGGTTTGCCTCCGCCCTGCCGAAATGGATCTGCCGCACGCAAATCTTGCATTAAATCCCGGGTTGCCAATCGGTTACCGATGTTGCTTTTAGTGAACACCTCACCATTGTGTTGTATCACGCGCGCGTCCATTTCTAGGCACTTGGCTGCTAGTGGAATGTCTCCAGTTATCACTACATCCCCCCGCTTACACCGATTTGCAATCCACATATCTGCCACGTCTGGCCCGTCGTCGACCACCACAGTTTCCACAAGTGGATGAGGGTTTGGCCTGACTCCGCCATTTGATACTACAAATACCTGAATGTGATGACGATCTGCCACGCGAAGGGTCTCTCCCTTCACAGGGCAGGCGTCCGCATCGATGAAAACGCGTGTCATTTACCCACCTTTAGTTTCGTCATTTGAAGTATTGTAGGTTTTTCCACAGTTGGAAAATCGTTAATAATTTGATCAAAATGGTTCATGCATCACGCTCCATAGAGTGCATCAGCATGAAACGCCATGTGGTCTTTCATGAACGAGGCCACAAAGAAATAGCTGTGATCATAGCCCGCCTGCATCCGAAACGTCCCTTGCTGCCGTTTAGCTGCCATCGCCTCGGATAGCGCCTCCGGCTTTAAAAAATCGAGGAATTGATCATTCGCTCCCTGGTCCACTAAAATGTGGTTTGGGTGTCCATACTCGCGCATCATCCACGTCGCATCATGGCTCACCCATTTACTTTCATCATCGCCAAGATAAGCGCTCAGCTGTTTGCGTCCCCAATCTGTCACGGTGGGGTTCGCAATTGGCGCGAATGCCGACGTAGACACATACTGATCAGGTCGCGCCATCGCTATAGTCAACGCGCCATGGCCACCCATGGAATGACCTGTGATTGCCTGTGCGTCCTCTGCGATATCAAACTCTTTAAACAGTAGCGATGGCAGTTCATCTGCCACATAGGTCAACATTTTATAATGTGGTTCCCAGGGATCCTCTGTTGCATCCACATAAAATCCAGCCCCCGTGCCAAGATCGTATGCTTTGTCATCCGCCACACCGTCACCTCGGGGCGAGGTATCGGGAAACACAACGGCCACGCCGTATTCAGCGGCCCACTGTTGGGCACCTGCTTTTGTCATAGCATTTTCATGTGTGCAGGTCAGCCCTGAGAGATACCAGACAACAGGTACCTCCTGAACCTTTGCCTGGGGTGGCATATACACCCCAAATGTCATGTCACAGGCACAAATCTCAGATTTATGGGTGTATACACCCTGCGTACCTTCAAAACAACGATTTTCAGAAACAGTTCTCATGGTCAACCCCTTTGGATTTTCATGTAACCGTAATCAAGCGAGCGCGTCTTCTCAATCATTAGTAAGTGTTTATTGTCTAAAAAAACCGTCATAATTTCTTAGAGCCATTTTTGATCTTGGTTATTTCAGGCACACTGGCAGTATCATGAGGATATCCAACTGTAATGATCATTGTTGCCCTATTACTCTCAGGTCGCATACACATCTGAGCTAAGAACTTCATTAGGTTCGGTGTGTGAGCCAGCCCTGCCGTATGCAGTGCTGTGATTGGTATGCTCGTCGCAATTCTCATACTTTTCAGAAAAATAGTAATTTTTGAACTGCACCCCTGCACCAGTCATCCCATAACGTTGTGCAAAACGATGATCAGCCACGGTGCATCTATTAAGTGTAGTTTGTGTTTGTCCGTTCCAATTGGCTCCAATGCTCGCAGCCACTCTGCCCCCACCCGTTCTTTCATATCTGAATTCTGAATAGCAACAAAATGCTAAGGCTGATGGTTTGCTCCTCTTGGCGCAGTTCCTACCGCCATAATGCAACTTTCAATCATACTTAATCCAACCGTTTGATCTGAATATTACCGCACTTTATTACTTTTGCGGATTTGTTTCGTGAACTATAATACTTCAATTTGATCTTTATCTATTTTGCCATCATGTCGCGTTTGTTAGATTTAAACATTGGAGCTTTTAAATAAAAAAAGTGGCCCGTTGTGGGCCACCTCAAAATCCAAATTAATTTAGATTAAAATTCTACTACGGCTCGAATGCTTTTGCCTTCGTGCATTAAGTCGAATCCATGGTTAATATCTTCTAGTTTCAGTTTATGAGTGATCATTGGGTCAATTTCAATTTTACCTTCCATGTACCAATCTACGATTTTTGGTACATCAGTACGACCAGAAGCTCCGCCAAATGCTGTTCCGCGCCATGTTCGACCTGTAACTAATTGGAACGGTCGCGTTGAAATTTCTGCGCCCGCAGGGGCCACACCGATGATGATACTTTCGCCCCAACCTTTATGTGCAGACTCAAGCGCTTGCCGCATTACGCTTACATTACCTGTTGCATCAAATGTATAATCAGCGCCGCCACCGGTAAGATCTACTAAGTGTTGAACAATGTCACCTTCTACTTCAGATGGATTCACAAAATCAGTCATTCCAAAATGTTTGGCCATTGTTACCTTACTGGGGTTCAAGTCGACACCAACAATCTGATCGGCACCTGCAAGGCGCAGTCCTTGGATCACGTTTAAACCGATGCCGCCCAAACCAAATACAATTCCGCGCGACCCAATTTCGACTTTGGCTGTGTTTATTACTGCGCCAATGCCTGTTGTTACCCCGCACCCAATGTAACAAATCTTATCAAACGGTGCATCTTTTCGTACTTTTGCAAGTGCAATTTCAGGCACGACAGTGTGGTTCGCAAAAGTTGAACAGCCCATATAGTGATGGATTGGCGTGCCATCCAGCATTGAAAATCGTGTTGAGCCGTCGGGCAATAAACCGGCACCCTGTGTGGATCGGATTTTCTGACACAGGTTTGTTTTTGGGTTCAAACAATACTCGCATTCACGACACTCTGGCGTGTAAAGTGGAATTACATGATCACCTACTTCTAGCGT
>DLZA01000293.1:2528-5889 GCA_003447515.1 Paracoccaceae bacterium | reverse complement strand
ACACATCAAAAGATCAAACAAAACCGACAACTCAATCTTAAATGTTTATCATGACATCCTTTTTAAAAAATCATCTAATTATAATCGGTTACACGATTTATATGTGAGGTAGCAGCATGCACACTCCAGCAGTTGACCTTTTCATTATTGGTGGTGGCATTAATGGATGCGGTATCGCACGTGACGCGGTAGGGCGTGGTTATTCCGTCAAACTCGCTGAAATGAACGATCTAGCCTCAGCAACTTCTTCAGCGTCAACCAAACTTTTTCACGGTGGATTGCGCTATTTAGAATATGGTGAAGTCAGACTAGTCCGCGAAGCACTCATAGAGCGTGAAACCTTATTGCATGCTATGCCACATATCAGTTGGCCAATGCGCTTTGTTCTTCCTTATCACGCAGATATGCGATTTGATACGAACACTCCTGCGTCGCGCTTGCTCGCCTTTATTATGCCTTGGATGAAAGGCCGTCGCCCTGCATGGATGATCCGTTTAGGACTATTTTTGTACGATAATCTCGGTGGCCGAAAAATTTTACAAGGAACCAAAACACTTTGCTTGCAAAATACTCCTGAAGGCGAACCATTAAAGAACCACTTTAAAAAAGCGTTTGAATATTCCGACTGCTGGGTGGAAGACGCTCGCCTCGTGGTTCTTAACGCTCGCGATGCTGCTGCGCGCGGTGCGGTCATTATGGTGCAAACCAAAGTCACCGCAGCAAATCACACAGATGGTTTGTGGCACATCACCACCGAAGGACCAGATGGTACGCAAATTCACACCGCCAAAATGATTGTGAACGCAGGTGGTCCTTGGGTCGAAAACCTCATTCATAAAACTATCCGCCTCAATTCGAGTGAGGGCATCCGCCTTGTGCGCGGTAGTCACATTGTCACCAAACAGCTGTACGATCACAACAAATGCTACTTTTTCCAGGGTAAAGATGGGCGCATTATTTTTACCATCCCTTATGAAGATGATTTTACACTAATCGGTACAACCGACACCGACCACAAAAACGCTTTTACTTATCCCACATGCACGCCTGAAGAAACAAATTATCTGATAAATTTTGTCAACGAGTACCTTAAACAGAACCTCACCGTGGGCGATGTTGTCTGGACCTATTCAGGCGTGCGTCCCCTCTATGAAGACGGCGCCAGTTCTGCCAGCGCAGCGACCCGCGAATATGTTTTGCGCGTAAATACCTCTATGGGCGGCCCTGTCCTTAACGTTTTTGGTGGCAAGATCACAACCTATCGCAAATTGGCGGAAGCGGCATTGAGTGCGATCAACGAAACCCTCCAAAATACCGCACCCAATTGGACGGCAGGGATCGCCATGCCTGGTGGCAATTTCCCAGTTAACGGTGTAACCAATCTACGTGTGGCACTTGCGAAACAACTGCCGTTCCTACCAACTAAAACCATTAACCGCCTTATCCGCCAATACGGCACTGAAGCTACCCATATTTTTGCGGATATAAAAAATGTGGCAGACCTTGGCACAGATTTCGGTAATGGCATTTTTCAAACAGAACTCGACTGGGCAATCGCCAACGAATGGGTGAGAACAGGCGAAGATTTTCTTTGGCGGAGAAGTAAACTTGGTCTACGCACAAAGCAAGAACAGCAAACAAAGATCGACACTTACTGCCGTGAAGCATCTTGCACGGTTGCTTGATTAAGCTTTTCATACAACAGCCACCATATGAAGCAGTGACTGTTCGAACGCTGTGTAGGCTGTCGTTTGAGTAACATCCCTAAACCGCAGGCGGCCTCGCATGCGGGATGTGGCGCAGTTTCATCCAAACCCACGCCCCATTTTTGCCCGCTTTAGCATGCAAAATGCAGCCGCGCGCCACACGCAACCAACCCCCTTCAACAAGCTCGTCATCACCTTCGACAAAACCCCCACTTAGAACCAAGAACTCACCACCATCTGGCAAGTTCAGCTCAATATCTGTACCAGCATCCCAAAATTCGGTTCGTACTGTTTCGCGTGCGTCTTGGAACAAGGGCATCACCGCGACACCGGTCCGTCCTGCCGCGGGCACAGCCTCCATTTTATTCATATCGATTTTCACTTGCGTGCGGTCTTCAAGATCAAACTGCCAAAGCTTAACAAAAATCACACAACCGAGCTCAGAGCCTGGCGTATGCGCAGAAGTTGGTGGGTTGCGAATGTAACTACCTTTTGGAAAATCACCATGCTCATCCGAGAACACACCATCCAGCACGATTAACTCTTCACCGCCCGTGTGCGTATGTTCCAAAAAAGAACTTCGCGCCGCATATCGCACAATCGTTGTAGCTCGTGCCACTTCGCCGCCAATCCGATCTAACATCCGCCGATCTACACCGGGCATTGGGGATTTCATCCATTCCAACTTATCCGAATGAACAACGACACGTTTAGAAAAATCAGCATTCAATTCCATGTTTTTTCCTTTTTTGCGCTAATCCATTATTTTTAGTGACCTGTAACTTAAGTTTGTGTATCCGAACGACCCAATAATTCACCAGAGGTCTTGGTATAAACAAATCAACAAAAACAAAATCTGTAAATTCTATGAAGCCTACTTTAGAGAAACTTTTAATCGGCAAACATCCATCTTCTGGCACTATAACATATTAACAAGTTAGCGTGTCCTTGTTGATATCCATTTGCTTTTTACAGAACTCCATGTTCGGAAGGGTCTCTGAAACCAACCACAATCTAGGTGACTCAAAGCATAACCGTGTCCGAGCGGCTCTCAAGAAACCATCCCCTTGATACAGTTTTATAAACAACACTTTCTCACGATCCCATGTAAAATCTCTACCCTAAGATAGATTGTCAAACTTACCTTCAATATATTCTATGATGATGATAAAGACTGAGAAATACAGGACCTAGGGAAGCAATATGACGAAGTCATTAAAAACGGCAGTTATCGGCCTTGGCTCCATGGGCTATGGCATGGCGCAATCTCTGCTGCGGTCAGGTCACGTAACCCACGGCTTTGATGTCACCTCATCAAAAATGGACCTTTTCAAGGCTGAAGGTGGCGCACCCGGCGCACTATCCGACGTTGCACCTAGCCTACAGGCTGTTGTCTGTGTTGTGCTTAACGCCGCACAAACTGAAAGCGTGCTTTTTGGTAACGACGGCATTGTACCTAAATTGCCAGACGGGGCAGTCATACTATCTTGCGCTACAGTCCCACCAGATTTTGCACATAATATGGAAAATCGTTGTGCAGCTTTAGGCGTCCACTACCTAGATTCGCCCATTTCAGGGGGCGCACTTAAAGCGTCACAGGGACGACTATCCATTATGGCCTCTGGCACTCCAACCGCCTTCGCCACAGCCCTTCC
>DLZA01000293.1:0-2200 GCA_003447515.1 Paracoccaceae bacterium | reverse complement strand
GTTCTTGATTCACTAGCAGAAACCGTCTTTGAACTTGGCGACAACGCAGGGCCAGGTTCAGCGATGAAAGCAACAAACCAATTGCTTGCAGGCGTCCACATCGCGGCCATGGCAGAAGCGATCACCTTTGGCATTACCCAAGGTATCGCCCCTGACACGTTTTTGGATGTAATCAGCAAATGTGCAGGTACTTCATGGATGTTGGAAAACCGCGCGCCACACATTGTAAGTGGCGATTATACTCCTCGTTCGTCCGTGAACATCTGGCCTAAAGATCTCGGAATCGTCACAGAAATGGCCGCTGCCTCCGGCTTTGCCGCCCCAATTACTCAAACAGCTCTGGCCCAGTTTAAATCTGCCGCAGACCTTGGCCTTGGCTTCGAGGACGACGCCGCGGTTGCAAAAGTTTATGCGCACCGATCAGGCCTCACCCTTCCGGGAGAAAACACATGAAACTTGGTTGTATCGGAGACGATTTTACCGGGTCCAGCGATTTAGCCAACACGCTTGCAAAAGGCGGGATGCGCACGGTGCAATACACAGGAGTACCCTCAGTGCCTGCCGACCCATCAGTCGAAGCAGGCGTGGTAGCTCTCAAATCTCGGTCCAATAATTCGTCAGAAGCCGTCATCCAATCCCTAGCCGCGCTTGAGTGGCTCCGTGCTCAAGGCTGCACACAGTACTTCTTCAAATACTGCTCTACCTTTGATAGCACGGCACAAGGTAACATTGGTCCCGTAATTGATGCATTGGCTGAAGCGCTTAAGGCACACAGAGTCATCGTCTGCCCAGCATTCCCCACAACAGGCCGATCAATTTACCAAGGCCACCTTTTCGTTAACGACACACTCCTGTCCGAAAGTGGAATGCAGAATCACCCGCTTACTCCCATGACAGACCCCGACATACGACGTTGGCTGGCTCCTCAAACAAAATATTCAGTCGGTCACATCCCTGCTGCAGACGTTTTTGCAGGCGCATCTGCTGTCCGGACCCGCCTAGATACAGTTCATGCTGAAGGTCACCGCTACATTGTTGTCGACGCAATCCGCGACGCTGACCTATTGGAAATCGGCAAAGCTGCCGCTGACCTACCACTGATCACTGGTGGATCAGGTGTGGCCCTCAGACTACCTGCCAATCATGGCTGCGCCAGAAATCAAACACGATGGCGCGGTCAAGCAGGCAAAATAGTCGCGCTTGCAGGCTCCTGCTCCAACGCCACCCGCGCCCAAATCGCGCTACATTCTCAAAATAATCCTAGCTTTGAGATTACTGCAGCAGACGTACTGAATGGTAACCTAACCCCTCAACACGTCACTAATTTTCTAATGGCAGGGGATGGTATCCCCATTGCCTATTCCTCCACCGATCCAGACTCAGTGAAAGCTGTTCAAGTCGAGTTCGGGGCGAAAACCAGCGCTAGAGCGATTGAGAAATTATTCGCAGAAATAGCCCGCTTAGTCGTATCAAAGGGTGTTTCCAAAATCCTCACTGCAGGTGGTGAAACGTCTGGCGCAGTGGTTGAAGGGCTTGAATTAAAAGCCTTAGAGATTGGGCCCGAAATTGACCCAGGCATTCCAGCACTAAGGGCGTCAGACACTCTCACTATCGCACTCAAATCTGGCAACTTTGGCTCACCCGACTATTTTGCAAAAGCGGCCAATGTGCTATCAGGTCAGCTATGACAGAGACTCAACTCCGAGATCAAATCTGCGTTCTGGCAAAATCCATGTTCGACCGAGGCCTAACCGGGGGCAGCACTGGAAACATATCGGCGCGCACTGAAGACGGTGGATTACTCGTATCTCCGACAGGCACCAGCTTTGGCTGCTTAGACCCAGCCCGTCTTTCTCGTTTCAACGCTACCGGCCAACTTATCTCTGGTGACAGGCCAACCAAAGAAATGCCATTACATTCAGCCTTTTACGACACCCGCAGCACCGCAGGTGCAGTCGTACACCTACACTCCTGTCACTCTGTTGCACTTTCACTACTACCCGGCATAGACCCTGATAATTTCCTTCCACCCCTCACGCCATACGCTATTATGAAGCTTGGCAAAGTCCAACTCCTTCCATTCTTAATGCCAGGCGATCCCGCAATAGGTGACGCCATACGCGGCCTTGCAGGCAAACGTAGCGCTGTAATGTTAGCAAGCCATGGCCCTGTAGTTGCCGGTAAAGACATCGAAGCCGCT
>DLZA01000244.1 GCA_003447515.1 Paracoccaceae bacterium | reverse complement strand
AAATATCCCAAAAATAGTTGATCCATTTCCCGACTGGGACCGTATCAAACTTAACACAAACAATGGAGCACGTTATGAAAGCAATGATCTACGCAACCGCCGCCACGATTACGTTAGTGACAGCAAACTTTGCATTTGCCGGCAACTGCGCAACGCACAGCGTGGAAAAAGTCAAGTGTGAGATGGGCAATAAGACATGGGATGAGGCAACAAGTACTTGTGGCGATCCCGCAGCCTAGCAGTAATTCTGGACCGTTCGAGATTAGAACCCGCCGTGCATTCGGCGGGTACTTCTATTTTGGGTAAATTCTTGAGCAGAAGGTCAGACAAAATACGAGCCTGTTGAGCCACTCCAACAAATTTCCTCCCCGTCAGCCCCACCACCAGCGGATCCAACCGAACATATATTTTACCTAAACATACAGGTAGTCGCCCCACACTATAGCATTCTGGTATGTCGACATAAGCCATGGCTTTTTCTCTGGTTGGGTGACATGTCAATCATAACTTTCATAATAGAACTCGGGGTATGATCTATTTGTGATGATAACGACTTGCCATGACAAATATGAAAGGTATGACACCTACCTTGCGGCGTATCGGTCACCAATCTTAACAGCCAAATCGTGTTCAATTAGATGATCCAAAATCTTGGAAATTTGGCCTTGGTCTTTTCCAAGCCCAACAACAATTGCTTTTTGCGGACAGCGTGGGTTTTGCTGGATGAAATTCAAAACTTCTTTTTGAACCGGTCCAAGAGTCGCCACAACCGCATCCTCCTCAAAATCATAACCCTTTCCGTTCCAGCGCAGATAAAATTCGTCCTGCTCTACATCCTTGCCCGTCAGATGCAGTTTGCGGTCTTTGCTTCCAACGACGTTTTCCATGACCATAATGGTTTCAACCGTGGCGGTGATACCTGTGCTGCCCAATACTTGTTCCAGCGGCGACTGGCTGACTTCGGATTTCTTCTTGGTGTGATGCACAACAAGTATGGCGATCTTTAACTCCGAAGCCAATTTGCGCAGGGCTTCATATTCACTCACTGTCACGTCGTAATTTTTACTGGTCCCGCTAGGGTTCAAGACGCTGGCAACGGTGTCGATGATTATACAAGACGGCTGCATCGCAGCGTGGACTTCTCGCAGATATGTCAAGGCTTCCTGACCCCTAGGAATTGGATGGTCCTGTGAGAGCCCGGCATGAAATTTTAGTAATTTAGGGGGCATCATAAAAACTTGTAAGATGCGATCTTTAAGCCGCCGGTGATTGTCCTCTGCGGCGATGTAGAATACCTCATGCCCTTGGTTGATCATTTCTTGCGCCATAGTTAGAGCCTGCCAAGACTTTCCGGCTTTGGGCGGTCCAGCCAGCATTGCCAAACCAACGCTTGGCAGAATTTTCTCACAGAGAAATGTTAGAGGTGCGAATGCCATTGCCGTAAGCTCAGATGCATCCAAAATCTGGAATTTATTGAGAAACTCTGTCTCAACTTTTTGCGCTTCCTTCGGGGTGTGCTCAGCGGATAATTTTTTTCTGGCACTTTTGATCATTTTCTGGACATCTGCCGCTGTTTGTTGGCTGGTGTATCCAGTCAGAGTTAGCGGTTCAGTCTGTTCGTGAATCTCTGAATCTGAAAGGCCTTCGTTGACGTAGGAAAATACCAATTTCAGCACTGACATATGCCAATTTTCGCCAGCGCGCGCCTGTTGCTTCATACGCTCTCGATCCAAAGGCTTTGGACCTAAGTCTATATCGTATGTCAGTTTTGCGCAGGCGTCGGCCAGACTTTCTGTGATCAACATCGATGCTGCATTAGCTTTCAAGATGGGATCCCAGTCTTCAATATTTTGTAGGGGCATTAGCTGTTTCTCACTTGCAGTGTAACGAGCTCAGGAATGTAGCCTTTTCCCAATTTTGCCCGGTTGGGGTAATTGACTGTGCCGGCAACACGCATAATACGGGCAGGATTGATCACAGATTGATCCGTACCAAATCCCTTAGCTATTTCGGATTGTTTGCAGCGCCAGAGCTCCATGTCAGTGCAAGCCTCAATTAGGCGCCAGTATTTATGGCAACGCTCGTGTGGTACCGTTCCTGTTATGACGGTCATATCTGGCGCAATGAATTTCGCAGCACGCTCCAGGCCGGCAACACCGGTGGCATCATCAGCGTCCGCAAAACTGAAATGGGCGCGTAAGATGTCGACATCCCGTGCGCTGCCTATTATGCCGCTGTCTACCGGATTGATTGTCGCGTAAATATTGCGTTCGGTTTCGTTCATACGAACAGCCCAATCGACGGCGTCATCAATAGCGCTTGGTGCAAAGAGCTGTGACGGTGTTCTCAGATTTTCGCCCAAACAACGAATTTCAAAGACGCCGACTTGGTCAGGATATTTGTGCCACTCTTGCGTAACTTCACTGAAGAATTGCGCGATCACTGCGGGATCCGCACAAGGTTGGGAGCCTGTTATATTTTCAATATTCTTCATTTCCTAAACTCCATAACTTGAGGCGTTTGGACCGATCGGATATATTGCCTTCAATAGTTGGACACTATTATTTCAGGCTGACCCACGGCCACCGCGCCGTGGTGTTACCTTTCTAAATTTTCCTCAACGAGCTGCGCTGTTTTAGGCAATCTGGCGGTTAGTTCCATTACTCGGTCCATTGAGACGCCGTGGCGCGTATGGAGAAGATGCCTCAGCGCAATTTTGGTCGTTGGATAGCTGAATGCCTCAAACCGTCCTTGTCCATGCCTTG
>DLZA01000423.1 GCA_003447515.1 Paracoccaceae bacterium | reverse complement strand
TGCCGGATGGTTGGGTGGCGTCCATAGGCAAGTTTTTGATGACTGCGGAATTTATATTTTTCGCTGAATTGTCAATAATATCAGCGGTGAAATTAAGCCATGGCGTTATTTTCAGATTTGAACGAGATTAGTGACGGAGACATAAACCATTTTATTTTGAGAAACGGCGGATGTGTTGTCGCAGTAGCGTGCTTTGATCAGCGTGTTGGGACTGGTGCATCGCCGCGATAATCGTAGAAACCGCGTTTAGTTTTACGACCGAGCCAACCTGCTTCGACGTATTTAGTCAGGAGTGGACAGGGACGATATTTCGTATCGGCCAGCCCGTCGTGCAGCACGTTCATGATTGCCAAACAGGTGTCCAGACCGATAAAATCTGCCAGCTCTAATGGACCCATTGGATGGTTCGCGCCAAGTTTCAGGGAGGTGTCGATGCTTTCAACATTTCCGACCCCCTCATATAGGGTGTAGATTGCTTCATTGATCATTGGCATCAGAATGCGGTTCACGATAAAGGCTGGAAAATCTTCAGAAGTAGACGCAGTTTTTCCGATTTTTCCAACCAAGGCGTCAACTGATTTATAGGTGGTTTCGTCAGTAGCTATACCGCGGATCAGCTCTACAAGTTGCATGATCGGCACAGGGTTCATGAAATGCAGCCCCATGAATTTTTCTGGGCGGTCTGTGCGGGATGCTAGTCGTGTGATTGAGATGGACGAAGTGTTTGACGTGAGGATCGTATTTGAGCCGATGTGTGGCAAGATATCCTCGAATATTGCTTGCTTTATGGATTCCCGTTCGGTTGCTGCTTCGATTACCAGATCGACGGACCCACAATCGGCGAGTGATGTGACGGTTGTAATATTTTTAAGTGTGCGGTCTTTGTCATCCTCAGTGAGTATTGAACGGCCTATCGCGCGGTTTAGATTCTTGGTGATGTTTGCGAGGCTTTTGTCGAGCGCATCGCGTGAAATATCGTAGAGGCGCACTTCAAATTCTGCACCGGCAATGACCTGGGCAATGCCGCTGCCCATTTGGCCTGCGCCAATTACACTTACAGATTTAATGTCCATGGGGATATCCTGCTACTCATTTCTAGCAACCTACACCTGTGAGCGGCGGCTTCAAGTGGATTAGCCGAACTCACTACTGCTTGTTAGTTCGTGATTGGCTAATAAACGGCTGTCGGCTACTGCTGCTTGGCGATGGAAAACGATGGCTTGGTAAGCTGGATTCATGATCATAGCGAGAAAGGCGTTCAGAGATGGGTAGTCGGCGATAAAGGCAATATCCCATATTTCTTCCTTGGGACCAATCATCATGGCTTTGGGGCTACCACGCCAAATTATTTTACCGCCAACTCCTGCAAAAATAGGACCGCTCTCTTTGCCATAAGCGGCGTAGGCTTCAGCTCCTGTACTTTTATGCCCATCGGCATAATCTGCTCGGTCTCTCAGTTTTACTAGATTTAGCATATTTAATGGTTTTTCACGATCGAGTGATTTGAACGTATCAAACTGTTCTGGGGTTGGGTCAACGTGCATGATGATGTCCTTTAACCATTTTAATAAGTTTAGGTGAATTAACGTTTGGATCATGTAGGTGCCAAGAAGTATTCACAAGCACGATTTCAGATCGGATAGAGTTCCTTGATCCCAGCCATTGTAAGGGTGATAAAAGTTAATCTGTGCTGGTTGCAAGGTGTTGCGCGCTGTTGAGCTGTGATTGAGTTTGGCTTCAATATGCTAATTCGATTGAGACTAATTTTTAAAAAGAATATTTATTGTTAAGTGTGAAAAAGCTTCAAAAAGTACTCAATATTCTCGCGAAAATCCATTAGGAGGACCAAAAAGAGACATAAGCTTTAATCATCTTTTAGACATAGATGAACACGTTTTCATTAGAGAGAGTATAGTGGTCGTATGATGAAAAGCCCACCTGAGGGGCAGGCTTTTGCATTTTTTACTTAAAGCGCTTCTGTCAATGCTGGAACGGCGTCAAACAGATCAGTCACCAGTCCGTAGTCTGCAACTTGGAAGATAGGTGCTTCCTCGTCTTTGTTGATAGCTACGATGACCTTGGAGTCTTTCATCCCGGCTAAGTGCTGAATCGCTCCAGAAATACCAGCGGCAATATATAGATCAGGCGCTACTACCTTACCTGTTTGGCCAACTTGCCAATCGTTCGGTGCATAGCCTGAGTCTACAGCTGCGCGGGATGCACCAACGGCGGCGTTCAGTTTATCAGCCAGTGCTTCGATGATTGCAAAGCTTTCCTCAGAGCCAACGCCACGGCCACCGGATACGACAATTTTCGCAGATGTAAGTTCTGGGCGGTCAGATGCTTGGACCTTATCTTCAACCCAAGTCGATAGAGTGCTTGCACCAGCAGCCGCAATGTTTTCTACATCAGCGGATCCGCCTCCGGCAGCGGCATCGAAGCCCGCGGTTCGAATAGTGGCAACTTTTGTGTTATCCGATGATTTAACGGTTTGGATCGCATTACCAGCATAGATCGGGCGTTCGAACGTGTCGCCATCAACGACATGCGTCACGTCGGAAATAACCATTACATCTAACATTGCCGCTACTCGGGGCAGGATGTTTTTCGCGTCAGTCGTTGCTGGTGCCACGATATGACTATATTCGTCCGCAATGGAAACGACTAAGTCAGATGTAACTTCGGCTAAGCGCTTACCGTACTGCTCATCCTCTGCACACAATACTTTTGACACGCCTGAAATTTTTGCTGCTTCACTAGCGGCAGCAGCACAAGCTGCACCGCACGCGAGGATAGTTACATCGCCAAGGCTGGCAACCGCAGATACAGCTTTAGCCGTCTGATCCATGGAAAGTTCGCCGTTGTTGATTTCAGCTAAAAGAAGTACCGCCATTAGATAACCCCTGCTTCGTCTTTGAGTTTTGTAATTAATTCAGCTACGTCCGCCACTTTTATTCCCGCAGCGCGGCCCGCTGGTTCTGTAGTGCTTACGACGGAAAGCCGAGGTGTCACATCTACATGGTAATCCGATGCGGTCTTTTCATCGAGCTGTTTTTTCTTGGCCTTCATGATGTTTGGAAGTGAAGCATAACGTGGCTCGTTCAAACGCAGGTCAACGGTAACGATGGCTGGCATTTTAATTTTTATGGTTTGCAGGCCGCCGTCGACTTCACGTGTAACGGTAGCTGTGTCTCCTTCAACATCCAGCTCCGAGGCGAACGTGCCCTGTGCCCAGCCCGTTAATGCTGCTAACATTTGGCCTGTCGCATTCATATCGTTATCAATGGCCTGCTTGCCTGCAAGAACCAAGCCCGGCTGCTCTTCGTCGATAACGCCTTTAAGGATTTTTGCAACTGCCAGCGGCTCGATGTCATTGTGCACGTCATCTGCTGCAACAACGAGGATGGCACGATCTGCGCCCATGGCCAATGCTGTTCGCAAGGTCTCTTGGGATTGTTTTACGCCGATGGAAACCACAATGATTTCCTCAGCTTTGCCCGCTTCTTTAAGACGAATCGCTTCTTCTACAGCGATTTCGTCAAACGGGTTCATGGACATTTTGACATTCGCCAGATCAACGCCGCTTCCGTCCGCTTTGACACGTACCTTCACGTTATAGTCAATCACGCGTTTGACAGGTACCAAAACCTTCATTGCGCTTCTCCTAGTTTAGTAGCCCCAATTTAGGGCGCTTAAGAATCTATTCACTATGCGTTTACGAAAAACTGAAAGGCGTGAATAGAGTTAAATCGCCGCGGAGTGTGCATATGACGTCAAGTTATCGCCTTATTCAATTAGAACGGGACGCAACAACTTTTTTTTTGAAGGGTTGCTGGCGCCAACAATAACTTTATTGAACTTTTGGCCGCTTCAAAGAACACTGTGAGTTCGCGTCATAGGGACTTATCTGTTGGCGCCTGGAACCCACAAAATATCGTCTGCTCCACTATTGTTTGCGACTCTGCCTGCCACAAAAAACCAATCGGAAAGGCGGTTAAGGTATTTCACAGCAGCAGGGTTAACAGATTCAAGCGATCCAAGCTCCACTGCCAAACGTTCAGCGCGGCGTGATACTGTGCGGCAAACGTGCAGGTGTGTTGCAAGTGGTGAACCACCCGGAAGGATAAAGCTGCGTAGCGGTTGAAGGTCTGCGTTCATCGTATCAATTTCTGTTTCAAGTCTATCAACTTGTGCATCATTTACACGAAGGGGAGGGTATTCTGCGTTGGTATCGTCTTCCATGTTGGGGCGGCAAAAATCTGCACCTAGGTCGAACAGGTCATTTTGAATGCGGGCTAATGCTTCTGCCAATTCGCCTGTTGCGTGCAGCTTGGCCATACCAACCGTGGCGTTAGTTTCATCAACGGTTCCATATGCTGACACTCGGGCCGAATGCTTCGCCACTCGTTCGCCGTTACCTAAGGCTGTGTCACCTGCATCGCCTGTGCGGGTGTAAATTTTATTGAGTACGACCATGTTAGCCTCCTGTTGCTCCGCGCAATGCGACGAATATAAGAATAAGAACGATTGCCACAGCTTGACCGATGATCCGATATCGCATCAACTTGTTAGCGTTTTTTCTATTGAATTCACCACCCATCGTAAACGCACCCAGTCCAATCATTAAAATAACCATGACTGCTAAGATTGCGATGATAACAATATAATATAGTATTTCCATTGGCGGTTGCCTTTCGTTTCCTTTCACATAATCGTTAGATTGCAGAGGACCACAAGAAATTCAGAATTTTGCGAATATCGCATCAGACCAACGCGTTGGTAAAGCTCGGCGCAGGGTGCTCGTCATGCGGGTAGGCCATGTAACGAAATAGCGGGGTGCTGGGTTTGGGTTTTCAATTGCTTTAATCAAAGTTTTCGTAACAGCTTCTGGGCCAAGTTCGCCCAAGTCTTTATTTGTGCCAACCTTTTGTAACTTGTTTAGCAGGGTTTTTTCGTAATGGTCGCGGATTTCTGAATTTCTCCAATCGACCCATTTCTCAAATTGTTTAATTGCATTTTTTCGAAAGTTTGTCTTGATTGGACCAGGTTCGATTAAGATAATTTTTATGTTTGTACTGCGCAATTCTAGCCGGAGGGTGTCTGTCATGCCTTCAAGTGCAAATTTTGTTGCGTTATAAGCCCCCCGGTAGCGTAAAGCGGTCATGCCGAGAAGTGATGAGCATTGCACGATGCGCCCGTGGCCTTGTTTGCGAAACAGTGGCATCAGTTGATTAATTAGGTCAAAATAGCCAAAGAAATTCGCCTCGAATATAGCGCGCAAGGCGTCGCGGGACAGATCTTCGACTGGGCCAGGTATTGCGTAAGCACCATTGTTGAACACAGCGTCAAGACGGCCACCTGTGTGCTTCAAAGTCTGTGAGAGCGCGGTTTTGATGCTTATGTCGTCTTCATAATCAAGCAGTACAGTCGTCAGGCCTTCATCTTGCAGACGTTCGCAGTCCGTTCGTTGCCGACAGGCGGCGATGACTTTCCAGCCCCTCTCGTGTAGTGTATGGGCCGCGTTGTACCCGATGCCTGATGAGCAACCTGTGATTAAAATAGTTTGAGGCATAAGAACGCTCCTATTGATTATCGTCTAACGCCCCTAAACTTTTTAAGTTTGGGAGCGACCTTTGAGAAAATAAATTGGTGTAAAGGCCGCAAGCCATGATTCGATTTGGCTCATCGGTGAGTCTGACGGAATTTGGAGTATTTCGAGGCAGGCGTACTTGTTTCTGATTTCTTCATTTTTGTTTAGATGATCTCGATTTAAACTGGTAGCTGTACTTTGTTGTTACGGCTCAGTTTCGTCAAGAAATATGGTGATGATATTGGTTGGGAATATTTTTCATCATTGCCAGTGACGATAGAGTCTTTGACTTATGCCCTAAAAGTAGCGATATTTTTTATTGCCCAAAAATTAAAAGCATGGACTGTCAACGTGAAATAGACGCTTTTGCAATTAACCTTTTTTGAGCGTTGGCAGCCAGTAAAATGATGTTTTTTGCCTGTTTACGGTGTGAGAAAGCACTTTCAGTACTTGACTGGAAATTGTCGATGGAAAAATAAAATGCTCCTCTCAAAAAAGAGTAATATTACAAATTGAAAAGATGTTTTAATTAATCTTGAGCACTTCTTATTGCGCTTTCAATGATGTCTAACCTGAAATTTAAGTCATGGGTGCGACGTTCAAAGTAGCATTTTTTGCGTAAAAATATTAAGAACTTGTGAAAACACCGATACAGTTGGCCGTGAGCGCAATGTGCTCTGGACGGGCTTTGGTGGCTTCGATATCACATATCTTATGGCAGATATTGAAGACGACCCCACCGCGAGCAAAGATTACACAGACAACGGTGGGTCAACCACAGTTGAAACCCTGCGACGGGCAATCGGTGATCGGTATCTAACGTACGCGCTCAGCACGATAATGCATCGTGCCTTGCCCGATGCTCGGGATGGATTGAAGCCTGTTCATCGGCGTATTTTATATGCGATGAGTCGTTTAAAGTTAGCGTCGAATGGAAAATACCTAAAATCGGCTAAAATTAGTGGCGATACGATGGGGGATTTTCATCCTCATGGAGACGCAGCAATTTACGACGCGATGGCACGGTTGGCTCAGGAATTCAACGTACGTTACCCTATGGTGGATGGACAGGGTAATTTTGGAAACATTGATGGGGATAACCCAGCGGCAGCGCGATATACAGAAGCACGCATGACAGCCCTGGCTGAGGCGATGCTAGAAGGTCTTGATGAGGATAGCGTTGATTTCCGCGACAATTATGATGGGCGTTTGACGGAGCCAGCGGTTTTGCCAGCATCCATTCCGAACCTGTTGGCCAATGGATCCACGGGGATTGCAGTCGGTATGGCGACAAATATTCCACCGCACAACATGGAGGAGCTTATCTCAGCATCTATTCAGTTGATCAAACATCCTGGCAGTCGAGTTGAAAAGCTAATGCAATACTTGCCTGGTCCTGATTTTCCAACGGGTGGTGTTTTGGTAGAGCCACAAGAAAGTATTAAACAAGCCTACCAGACTGGGCGCGGATCGTTCCGCGTTCGGGCTAAGTGGGACATCGAGGATCTAGGTCGTGGGCAGTGGCAAATTGTTGTCATGGAGATCCCATATCAGGTGGCAAAGTCCAAGTTGATTGAAAAGATTGCCGAATTGATTAACGCGAAGAAAGTTCCGATTCTTGCGGATGTTCGTGACGAGAGTGCGGATGATATTCGTTTGGTGTTGGAGCCTCGTGCCAAGACGGTTGATCCGAATGTTTTAATGGAAACACTGTTCCGCCTCTGTGATCTGGAAACACGGTTTAGTTTGAACATGAATGTATTGATAGATGGGCGCACGCCAAAGGTATGTGCATTACCTGAGGTGTTGAAAGCCTTTGTTGATCACCGTCGTGATGTGTTGCAGCGTCGCTCGCAATTTCGTGTGGATAAAATCGAACGTCGGTTAGAAATTCTAGAGGGCTTTATACTCGCATTCCTAAACCTTGATCGTGTGATCGATATCATTCGTTACGATGAAGAGCCAAAGGGTGCAATGCTACGTGAGGATTGGTCGTTAGATCAAAGGAAGGCGATTAGTGAGTCTGATTATCAGTCTCCGGCGGATTCAACCAAGGTGGATGCTGAGCAGTTGACTGATCTGCAAGTTGAGTCGATTTTGAATATGCGTTTGCGGTCTTTACGGAAGTTAGAAGAGATTGAATTGCGCAATGAGCGGGATGATTTGTGGAAAGAGTTGGATGAGCTAGAAATTTTACTAGAATCTAGAGACTTGCAGTGGCAACAGGTAATCACAGAACTGAAAGCAACTCGTAACAAATTTGGGAAAAAGACTGACGGTGGCAAGCGGCGCACAGAATTGGCTGATGCGCCAGAGTTTGAGGAAGTACCGCTAGAAGCGATGATTGAACGGGAGCCGATAACAGTTGTTTGTTCCAAGATGGGCTGGATCAGGGTTATGAAGGGTCATATTGATCTGGCCCAGGATTTGAAATTTAAGGACGGTGACGAGGGCCGATTCCTGTTTCATGCGGAGACAACTGACAAGCTTTTGTTAATGGGATCGAATGGAAGGTTTTATACGCTGGTTTGTTCGACGCTGCCAGGTGGGCGAGGAATGGGTGAACCTGTTCGCTTGATTGTGGACTTGCCTAATGATGTCGAGATGGTCGATTTATTTATGCACAGGTCTGGGGCTAAGTTGTTGGTGGCAAGCACCGCTGGTGATGGATTTATTGTGCTTGAAGATGATGTGGTTGCGCAGACGCGCACTGGTAAACAAGTGCTAAATGTTAAAGGTGATATTCGCGCCCTAATCTGTTCGCCTGTGATAGGGGATCACGTCGCTGTTGTTGGGGAAAACCGTAAAGTGTTGGTGTTCCCGCTTGAAGAGTTGCCCGAAATGGGTCGTGGTAAGGGTGTTCGCTTGCAAAAGTATAAAGACGGAGGGTTAAATGATGCGACCACATTTGTGCGGACAGAGGGGCTAAGTTGGTTAGATCCTGCTGGGCGGACGCGAACGGAAACTGAGCTAAACGAATGGACAGGCAAACGGGCAAGTGCTGGGCGTATGGCGCCGCGTGGGTTCCCGCGCAATAATAAATTTTGAGATGTAGCTGAGATTGGCGCGGTGTTTTTTTAATAAAGTAAAACTTTCAGGGAAACATTTTAAGTGTCTCTTTCCAACGTCCTTTTTGTATTCAAAACAGAAAGTCGCGCAAATTGCGGCAGTCGCCAGTTTGGCGATGGATTAGCAGAATTATTTTAAAAAGGTTGCTGTTTTGATTTTTTTCCGGCTTTCTGGCCTGTGATGAGCGATCAATATGAACCTCTTAGACCTTTGTGTGGTTATTAAAAATCTGATGATTAAAACTGTACGTTTTAAACGGTAGTGAGCGACCATCGGTGATGGACATGCAATTATCAATGGTGGGCAGTAGGATTTTTTTGTTACATCAGTCTCTGGGTATATTTAGTTTGACTTTGATGATACGACGGTTATTCCCCTAATCGATAATAAAAGTCCAACGATTGATGCTCGTTTTGCCGGCGAGTCAATTATATTGCAGTTTT